>PFGG01000060.1:0-78000 GCA_002783405.1 bacterium (Candidatus Blackallbacteria) CG13_big_fil_rev_8_21_14_2_50_49_14
CCTGTACAGACCCTGCTCTATGCCTCTGTTCTTGCTTTTCTCAACTGAACTCAAAAATTCAGTCTTTCATTCTGAAGCACTGCGACTCAAATGGCCGTATTTGAAAAAACATCAGAAAAGACCTAGAATAGAATTATCTGCTGGAGTTTTAATCCTCCCTGCAATTCCGTGAGCACAGACCCAGGTTGAACAGACACAGAATCATGGGTTTGTTCAAGCTGCAAGATCTGAATCAAGGAGCGTACCTTGCCATGGGCAGTTTAGATATTCATCGCAATCTGGTTTTTGCCAACCCCAATGAAATTCATTCCCTGAAGCCTGAAAAGCTGAAAGCGCTTCAGGCTTCACTGAGCAGCAAACAGTCAGACGTTGTTTTTGAAACCCCTGAGGGCAGCTTGCAACGCCTGACGGTAGACGAATATATGCAGAAGGCCGATCAGTTGCAGAGCAAGGGCACGGCCCACCTCAGCGTGCAATTGCCCGATGGCCGTTCGGTGGTGGTGGCTTTGGCCAATCTCAGCCGTGAAACCCTCAGCAAAGCCTTGGATGACGCTGTTAAAAATGCCGATCCGGCGATTGCCAAAGAACTTCAGAGCAGTGCGGCTTCTTTGCTCAGTCAGATGCGCACGCCTACCAAAGTGATGCCTGTACAGCGGCTGGATGCGGGTGAGACCTTTGTGCAGTTAAAGGATCTGGAACTCTCTGAAATAAAAGCCAAATCGGGGATCTTGTCCAAAATTGTAGAACAGGCCGGTTTGGGAAAACAGGAAATGCGCACGGTTTTGACCGCTTTGCTCAAAGAGGGAGGGCTGGTTGATCAGGAAATTGCCCGTTTCAATGGCGAGATTCAAACCCTGCATCAGGAGCGCGAATCCTTGAGCGAGGCCATTCGTACCGCGCGTCAGGCGGGCAAAAGTGAGGTGGTTTTTAAGGGGCAAAAACTGACTTTACCTGAGGGGGCTGTCAAGCAGTTGGATGCCTTGACTCAGGCTATTCAGGAAAAGGTAAGTGCCAAAGGCAAAATATTTGAAGCCGTGAAAAAATGGCAGTCTGAGATGCCTTCCTCCCTCTGGGAAAAGGCTGGGGCTCCCCTTGGTTTTGTTGCAGATGTCTTCAATGCTTGGAAATCGCGTGCTGGTATTGGTGATCAAACCACGCATGGCTATGTGGGATCTACCGTGGTGGTAGGGGAACTTTCAAAAGCCGCCAAGGCGCAAAAAGTTGTGAAAATAGCCGCAGATTTGTATAAGCTGCTTGAACCCGCAGGGGTTAAATTTGCCCAGTTTTTAGTTGAAAAAGGCATTCAGCTCAATAAAAACCATATCGCTTTTATCAATACCCTGGTCAAGAGTGGGGGCGGGGCTGCCAAGTTTTTACTTGAGGGCGTTGAAAAGGTCATGGATGCTGAGATCCTCAAGGTTTTTGGCAAAGAAGCCTCCGAAAAAATGGTCAAACAGGCAGTCCATATTTTTGGTGAGATCGGCGGCAAACTGGGAGCCAAGGGGGCTGAAGGTTTTCTCAAGCGCCTGAGTCTTGGGAATGTTTTAGCGGGTTATTCGGCAGGCTATTATACTGCCAACGCGATTGGGCTGAATTATATCGACGAGAATATTGACGGTACCATTTATAAAATTCGTCCCAGCGTACGTACCAGTGGAGCCTGTGCTTTGGCTGGGGCGATTGGTACTTCTTGTATTGTGACCTCGCAACCGCCGGGTAATCCCTTGAATTTATTGCTCACCTTTGCCAGCATCGGCGCAGATATGTTTGCCGAATACAATATTGCTCTCGACAAAGACGTCGTCACAGATATCCATCGCAATATCATGCAAGCCAAAGATGGTGAAAGTCTGCGCAAAGGACTGGATATCCTGCAGAAAAAATATGGTTCGCTTGCCAATATTCAGGACGTGATGGGGCAAACCGGTGAAGGCAAAGATTTGGTGGGCGTGGTCCTGCGCAAAATTCTTCAATTTGGGGGCAAACTTCCTCCTGAGTTGCTGAATCAGGCCGTTGGCGACATTCTCAAAGGTGTCGATACCCGTTGGTTTACTGATGACAATGCCGTGATGGGGTTTCTCAAGGAATCGCTTGAGCCTGAGGTTCAAAAAGAGCTCAGCCTTTTGAGTGGTAATAATAGCAAGGCTATGGTCGCTGCTTTGCAAAAAAGCAAGGTTCTAACAGGGCTCTTTGATAAATTGAGTGACGCCAATCGCCTGCAAATGCTGAAAATTCTCAATGAAGGCGTGAAAGTCGTAGATGAAACCGCCATGATTGAAATGCTCTACCGTTCGGCCAAATCACCCAAACTCAAAGGGCAAATGACCGCAGAACTGTTGAACAGTTTTATTACCCGCTCGGTACATGGCGCTTCTGATCGTCTCAAGGATTTGATCTGGCAGAATCTGACCGAAGCCCGGGCCCAGGGGCCAGCGCAGTTCAAGGAATTTCTCAGCGCTGTGCAGCTCAATGGCAAAAATGCGGTGCCTGATTTTATTGAGCGCATGAGCAATGAGAAGTCTGGCAAGCTTTTGGCCTGGATGATTCAGGCCGGAGCTGGCCATGATCAGTTTAAAGCCTATGTGGAGCGCCTTTCAGGCAAGTGGTTTGAAGACGACAATATCACCCGCGAGTTTTTGAAGGAATTGAGTGCCCTGGATATCAGCGTGGGCAGTTTGCGTTCGGTGCTGAGTCAGGATTTGATCAAAAAATTGTTTGACAATCTTGAATCCTGTTGGACCTCTGAGCAGGAATACGGCATGATTGAAAAATTGGCAGAAGCCGCTGATGCCAGCACGAAAACGGCGATGATCAATCAGCTTTTGAGTGGTCCCACCTATGCCCGTGCTGAAAAAGCGATTCTCAAAATTCTTGAAAAAGCAGGGCCAGAAGAACGCAAACAGATTGTACGCAACCTCGACCTCAAAGACCTGGGCACAGAGTTGGAAAGTGCAGGCCGGGCCGCTAAGATGATGAATTTCCTCTATACCTTGGGCCTGCCCAAGGAAGAGATGAGTGCGAAATTGAATGCCTTTTTCAGTGGGGTGCGGGCCCAAGGGCTGTTTGTGAATACCCGTGACGATGATACGGCTATGAAATTTCTCAAGGGTTTGAGCAATGAGGCCGTCAAAGGTCTGGATGACAGTCTGAAGCGCAAACTTTTTGATGCCCTCGATGAATACTGGACCAGCAGCAGCGAGTATGGCACGATTGCCCGTTTGGCTCAAGGGGCCAGTGCCGCCACCCAGATCTATATGCTCAACCAGTTGATGGCTTGGCCCGTGATGGAAGATGCCCAAAATACGATCAAGCAGATCATCAGCGAAGCCAGTCCTGAGAACCGCAAGGCAATTGCACAGTCCTTAGATCTCAGCCGTTTGGGCAGCAAATTGGGTAAAACCGAAGATGCTGCCAAAGTTATGAATATTCTTGCCAGTCTGGATTTGCCCGCTGAGATTATGAATGAGAAACTTCAGGCCTTTTTTACGGGTGTGACCCAACAAAACTATATCTGGCCGGATACCAGCTCAGATGATGTGGCCTATACCTTCCTCAAAAATTTGAGTGAAGACGCCCTCACAAAACTGCCCGATGATTTCCGCATCCGCCTGTTTAAGAATTTGGATACGGGCAATACCAGCAGTGAAGAATACGAGATGATGATCAAGGTCATGAAAAACGCATCCAATGCGACCAAGGCCCAGATGATCAAATACCTGATGGATCAGAACCCGACGACTTCGGCGCAGGAAAACGTGATTTACAAAATTCTCGATCAAACCCCCTACGCCAATAACCAGTTCCTCGATCTGATCAGTCGGATTGATGTCAAACAGCTGGCCGCAGAGATCGAGAATGATGCCCAGGCTGGCAAAATTGCGGTTTGGATTGCCCGTTCCTATGAAAAGGCGGGGGAAAAAGCGATCGGTTTGAAACTTGAAGACTATCTGGTAACCCTGGCCGGTGCGGGGCGCTCCCAGGCGATTCGCAATTTTCTCAATGATTCCGATACCCAAGCCGACAATAAGGCGCTTTTCCGCAGCTTGAAGCCGAGCACGATTCAGGCCATTGCCAAAAAGTTGATGGAGGGAGTGGGGTATATCAGCGGAGGAGATTTGCAAAAATTGACCTATGAGCTGATCGATGCCAGCTCTTGGAAACAGTTTGCTGGGTATATGGATGCGCCTTTCCGTGAGAAATTGGAGTCCACATTGACTTCTGCTCAATTCAAAACGATTCAGCAATGGTATTGGGAAATGCCCAAGCATTTATGAGCCATGATCCTTTAAAACATTTGAGCAAGCTCTTGAGCCTTGTGCTGCGCCACAAGCCTGAAGAAATCGGGCTGACGCTGGATGCCCAGGGGTGGGCCTCGGTGGAGGAGCTTGTGAGTAAGCTGGCTGATCGGGGGCTAACCCGTGCTTTGCTGGAGAAAATCGTGCGTGAAAGTGATAAACAGCGCTTTGCCTTCAGCCCGGAGGGTCAGTATATTCGCGCCAATCAGGGCCACAGCCTGTCTGTTGACCTCGCCCTTCAACCCCAGACTCCTCCCGATTTTCTCTACCATGGCACCGCGCGCCGCCATTTGGAGTCGATTTTTGCTCAGGGGCTAAGCCCACAGGCGCGTCAGCATGTGCACCTTTCTTTCGATATTTCAACGGCGCTGGCGGTGGGGCGTCGCTATGATCAACGGCCTGTGCTGCTCAAAATTTCTGCGGCAGAAATGGCAGCAGCCGGGTATACTTTTTATTGTTCTGCCAATGGGGTCTGGCTGACAGCCTCTGTACCCCCTGCTTTTATACACGAAATGGATAGCTCTGATGCCTGAAACCCAGGTTTTGAAAATTCCTGAACTCTCACTGGTGCTCTTGATCGGTGCCTCTGGCTCAGGCAAATCGAGCTTTGGCCGCCGTCATTTCTTGCCCACTGAGGTGATTTCTTCAGATTTCTGCCGTGGGTTGGTGGCCGATAATGAAAATGATCAAAGCGCAACCGGCGATGCCTTTGATCTGGTTTATGCAATTGCCGCCAAGCGGCTGGCGGCAGGGCGTCTGACCGTGATTGATGCCACCCATGTGCAAGCCGGTTCACGTACGCGGGCGCTGCAATTGGCAAAACAGTTTCATGTTCTGCCAGTGGCGATTGTGCTGAAAATGCCCGAACGCCTTTGCCAGGATCGCAATGCCCAGCGTCCCGACCGGCAATTTGGCCCACACGTGGTCTCGCGCCAGACCCAAGACTTGCGCAGGACACTCAAACTGCTTAAACAGGAAGGTTTTCGCTCTGTTTTTACGCTCGAAAGCCCAGAGCAGGTAGAACAGGTTCAGATCGAACGGGTTCGCCTCTGGACCGATCGCCGCGATGAAGAGGGCCCCTTTGATATCATCGGGGATGTGCATGGCTGTGGCGATGAGTTGGAAGCCCTTTTGGGACTGCTGGGTTATCAGGCCGATGCCGAGGCGGCTTATCGTCACCCCGAGGGGCGAAAAGTGGTATTTTTAGGCGATTTGGTGGATCGCGGCCCCCGGATTGTGGACTGTCTGAACCTGGCCATGCGCATGACCCAAGCCGGAACCGCCTTGTGTGTGCCAGGCAACCATGAAAGCAAGTTTCTGCGCTGGCTGCGCGGCAAGAATGTGAAACCGATTCATGGTTTTCAGGAGACCCTCGATCAGGTTCAGGCCTTGCCAGAGCCAGAACAGGCCGATTTTAAACGGCGGGCGGAAAGCTTTATAGATGGGCTGATCAGCCATTTTGTACTCGATCAGGGGCGGCTGGTGGTGGCCCATGCCGGTATGCGCTCTGAGCTTCAGGGGCGGGCTTCTGGGCGGGTGCGTGAATTCGCCCTCTATGGCGAAACCACGGGTGAAACCGATGAGTTTGGCTTGCCCGTGCGCTATCCCTGGGCGTCGGAATACCGGGGAGCGGCCAAGGTGGTCTATGGGCATACCCCCGTGCCCGAGGCTGAGTGGCTGAATGGGACGATTTGTTTAGACACGGGCTGTGTCTTTGGCGGCAAGCTGACGGCTTTGCGCTATCCTGAGCAGACCTTGGTGCAGGTGCCGGCTGCGCAGGTCTACTGCGAACCTCTTCGCCCGCTGCGTGAAATTCAAACCGGTGTTTCAGCCCAGCAGTACGATGACCGACGACTTGAACTGTCTGAAATTACCGGCAAGCAAATCCTTGAAACCCGTCTCAAGCGCCAGGTGATCATTCAGGCTGAAAATGCTGCGGCGGCCTTGGAAGTGCTCAGTCGTTATTCTGTCGATCCCCGCTGGCTGATTTATCTGCCCCCGACGATGTCGCCCAGCGAAACCAGTTCGGAACCCGATTATTTAGAGCATCCCCGCGAGGCCTTGGGCTATTATCGGGCCCAGGGGCTGAAGCGGGTCATCTGTCAGGAAAAACACATGGGCTCGCGGGCCGTGGTGGTGATCTGCCGTGATCTCGAAACGGCAAAGCGACGCTTTGGTGTCAATGTTGGCACCCAGGGAACATGCTATACCCGCACCGGACGCGCTTTTTTCAGTCAGCCAGCTTTAGAAGCTGCTTTTTTGGAGCGGGTGGCCGCCACCCTGAGCCAGGGTGACTGGTGGCAACGCTTTGATTCGGATTGGTTTTGTCTGGATGCTGAACTTTTGCCCTGGTCAGCCAAGGCCCAGGAGCTGATCCGGCAGCAGTATGCCGCTCTTTCTTCAGCTGCTGGGGCTGCTTTGGGCGAAACCTTAAAGACCCTGGCGCAGGCCAAGAAGCCTGAACTGGAGACTCTGCAGGCCCGCATCCAAGAACGCGCGCTCTTGGCTGGCGCTTTTCGGGAGGCCTGGCAGCCCTATTGCTGGCCGGTACATCAGCTTGAAGATTATAAACTGGCGCCCTTTCAAATTTTGGCCAGTGAAGGTCGGGTTTACCACGACCAAACCCATCTTTGGCAGATTGAAACCCTGGCTGAATTGGCCCAGTTGGATCCGGGCCTGTTTCGAGCCACTGCCTGGAAAGAAGTGGATTTTGAAGCAGCAGGCAGCATTGAGGCTGCGCTGGATTGGTGGCTTGAGCTGACCGCAGCGGGCGGAGAGGGCATGGTTGTCAAGCCGCTTGAGGCCATTGCCCGAGGCTCCAAAGGCTATGTTCAGCCAGGGGTAAAATGTCGGGGCCGTGAGTACCTGCGCATGATTTACAGCCCGGAATATACCCGCCCAGAGCATTTAAAACGTTTGAAAAAACGGGGCTTGGCGGCCAAACGTTCCTTGGCCCTGCGCGAGTTTGCCCTGGGCATGGAAGCGCTTGAACGCTTTGTGGCGAAAGCGCCTTTGCGTGAGGTGCACCGCTGTGTGGCGGGACTTTTGGCCCTTGAGAGCGAGCCTGTGGATCCGCGCCTGTGAGCCTTGAGCGGGCTTGGCAGGCCCTGCAAGCAGGTAAGTCTGCTGAAGCCTTTGAACTCTACCAGACCGAAATTCCCCATCAACCCACACGGCCTGAACTTTGGTGGGGGCTTGCGCTCTTGGCCTGGCAAAGTGGTGAGGGCCGGCGGGCTGAGACCTTTTTTAAAAAGGCTTTGGAATGGGACCCCTCCGCCTCTTTTTTAGCCGATGCCCAGGCCTATGGGCATTTTCCCCCAGCATTTCAACAACTCCTCCTCAGTTTTATTCTGGCGATCATTGCCGCCTGGCAGGCCGGTCCCGAACGTGAACAGGCCCGTCAGTTGGCCTTGCTTTTGAATGCCTATCCCGCAACCCATGCCGAGCAGGCCTGTATTTTGGCCTCGCTTTTCCATGCCCTGGCAGAACCCCTGCTTTCAGAGTGTTGGTGTGTGCTTTCGCTGGAATTGGCTCCCAGCGCACAGACCTGGTTTGTGCGGGCCCAATTGCGCTTTTCGCAGGGAGAGCGTTCTGGGGCAGAGGCGGCCTGTCGCGAGGCCTTGGCTTTGGATTCAGGACATTGGCAGGCGCGGATGCTTTTGGGGCATCTGCTTTTAGAGTCCTATCAGCTGCAGGAGGCTTTGGCTCATTACCAGCAGGTTTTGGCCCAAAAGCCTGATTTTGCCCCGCTCTATTTTCACCTGGGGCGTATGCAGCAATCTCTTGGAAATCTGGAGCAGGCGCAGCTCTGTTACCAGCGTGCTTTGGCCTTGCAGCCTGGGCAGGCCCTTTGGCGCTTACAGGCCAAAATTTGCTACGCCCCGCTTCCCGTTTCAGAACTTCAGCTTGAGCAGAGCTTGGCTCAACTTCGCCAAGCGCTTGAGGATTTTCAGATTCCCATTCGTTTAAGTGATTGGCAAAACAGCTTGGGGCAGACCAATCTGGATACCCTCTTTGATCTGCATTATTTCAGTGAGCAGCCTTTGGCTTTGAAGCAGGCCTTTGCAAGGCATTTTCAGGCCCCTGAAGCTCCGCTTTTTCATCGCCGTTCCAGACGTTTGCGTTTGGGGGTTTTGGTCACTCCCCAGCATGAAGGGGTGTTTCTCTTTGTTTCGGGGCGTCTGCTGGCCGCCTTGGATCCTGAACAGGTCGAGGTTATTCTGCTGATTTGGCCGGCCTCTGAGGTTATTTTTGCCCAAGAACTACCCCAGTTGCAACGCTTTCACCTCAGTCCTGATTGGGCGTTTTCAGTCAAAGCCGTTCAGGCTTTGAATCTGGATGCCGTCTATTTCTGGGAGGCAGGTACCGATCCGCTCAATTATTTTATGCCCTTTTTCAGGCTGGGCAGGGTTCAATTTACCTCTTGGGGCAGTGGCGGCAGCACAGGGATTCCTGAAATGGATTATTTTCTCAGTTCCCCCGCTTTGGAAGGGCCTCAGGCTGCGCAGTGTTACAGTGAAAAATTGGTCTTGAGTCAAGCACTGCCGATTTGGTATGGCCCCGAGCAACTGCTTTCCTCCGGGAAAAGCCGCAGTGCCTTGGGCTTGCCTGAAACGGGCGTTCTTGCACTTTTTCCGCACAATCTTCTCAAACTGCATCCCCGTTTTGAACGGGTGCTGGCTGAGCTTGCGCAATTCAGCCCTGCCTTGCGTTTTGTTTTTGTGAATTCACGTAATCCGGTCTGGAATCAGCAGGTTCAGGCCCGTCTGCTCAAGCAAATTTCCGCTGAGCAATTGCTGTTTCTACCGCGCTTAGAGCCCCCTGATTTTCTGGCTTTGCTGGAACAGGGGGATTTTGCGCTCGATCCCTGGCCCTACGGGGCAGGCAAACTGGCCTTTGAGGCGATTGCCTTGGGCTTGCCCTTGCTGACCTGCCCAGGGCAAACCCTCAAATCCAGAATCCCGATGGCGATTTACCAAGTACTGGGAATCTCTGATTGCGTGGCTTTTTCTGAACTGGAGTATCTTGAAAAGGCCAAGGCGATGGTACAAGACCCAGCTTACTGTCTCGCGTTTCGCGAAACGCTCTTGCAGCGAAGAGCTGCGCTTTTTTATCAGCCCCAGGCACCCGCCGATTTTCTCAAGGCTTTACAATTCATGTGTTCTGCTTGAGCCGCTGCTTAAAATGAAAAACAGACAGGCTCCGCTTTGTTAAAATAAAGCTAATCAGGCACGAGGAGTTCAAGGTGGGAATACAGACCGGTGCGATTCTGGCAGAAAAATATCAGATAGCTGAGCGCTTGGGAGCAGGGGGGATGGCCCGAACCTTTGCGGCGACCTGCTTGGCCGACCAGTCTGCAGTGGTGGTCAAGGAGTTGGTTTTTAGTCAGTTGGAAAGCTGGAAAGCCTATGATCTGTTTCTGCGTGAAGTGCGGATTTTACAATCCCTGGATCACCCTGCCATTCCCCGTTTTTTGGAAATGCTCGAAATTACCCAGAACAATGAAACCTGTCTCTATCTGGTTCAGGCCAGGGTGCCGGGAGAATCTCTCCTGCAAAAGCTTCAGGCGGGTTGGCGTCCCGGCGAAGCTGAAGTCAAAAGTCTGGCGCTCAATCTTTTGGATGTTTTGCAGTATTTGCATGGCCTCGCTCCTCCAGTGATTCACCGCGATATCAAA
Organism: bacterium (Candidatus Blackallbacteria) CG13_big_fil_rev_8_21_14_2_50_49_14; assembly: GCA_002783405.1. Taxonomy (NCBI): domain Bacteria; phylum Candidatus Blackallbacteria; species bacterium (Candidatus Blackallbacteria) CG13_big_fil_rev_8_21_14_2_50_49_14. Next base: position 9,973 of record PFGG01000060.1, read on the forward strand.
CCCTCCAATCTGATTTTGGACGGTTTGCGTGTTTTTCTGATTGATTTTGGTGCAGTACAAGACCTGCTCAAACCCGAAGGGGGCTCCACGGTGGTGGGCACCTATGGCTATATGGCGCCCGAACAGTTTTCGGGTCGGGCGGTGCCTGTCAGTGACCTCTACGGGCTGGGGGCAACCTTGGTGCATATTTTATCAGGGCGTCCACCGGCTGAGATGCCACAACGAGAATTGCGCCTGGCTTTTGAAGACTATGTGCAGATTTCGGGTGAATTCAAAACCTGGCTGCAACAGATGCTCTCTCCAGCACCTGAAAACCGCTTTCAAAGTGCGGCAGAAGCGCGTGAGGCCCTGTTGGACCCTGCTGCGCTGAGACAACGGCTTTCCCGCGTCTCGCAACGTGCTGCCTTGCAAGAGCAAGAGGAGATTTTGGGGCCTTTTCAAGCGCTGCCTCAGCCTTCAGGCTCCAAAATTCAAATCTTGCATCAGGCGGATCAGTTGGTGCTGAAAATTCCCCCCGGTGGTTTTACGCTCTCGGTTTTGCCTATTCTGGGATTTGCCACTTTTTGGCTGTGTTTTGTTGCTTTCTGGACTTGGGGAGCCTCGCAGGCCAGCTTCTTTTTTGCGCTTTTTTCGATTCCCTTTTGGATCGCCGGCTTTTTTATGGCCTCTTTGGTTTTGCGCCAGGTTTTGCTTTCTACCACGCTTGAGCTTTCCCCGCATCATCTGCTGCTTTCGCACCAACTCTTGCGCTTTTCATGGTCAGAAACGATCCTGCTGGGGGAATTGAATGGCCTTGTGCGTGAGTTGAGTTATCGCAGCAATGGCGTGCCGGTTTTTGTGCTTGCCCTTGAGGCCGGGGCGCGTAAATACAAATTCGCACAACAGCTCAGCCAGTATGAGCAAGAATGGGTGCAATCTGAAATCCTTCAGTATTTAGAGCCGCACTTAGATTCCCGTCAACGTAAGCGTTTCGTCAAACTATTGCAGCGGCAAGCGCATTGAGTGTTCCACTTAGGCTTTGGGGGTCTGAAGTGCCAGAACCTCTGTCGCCAACTCCAGTTCTGAACGCTGCATGATTTCTTCCAGGGGCATATCTGTGCTGAGCCATTCGTCCAAGAGTGGCAGCAGACGGTTGAGATAGAAGCCCATCATTTCAAGTAAATCTGCAATCAGCAAGGCCTGATAGCCTTCATCATGTAGCAAAGCATGGCGAAAGAGAATCGCTTGGGGGGAAGCTTCCTGAACGATAAAGTGTCCGACAGGCAAAATTCCATTCCAAAGATTCAAAAGGCGGTAGAGATCCAAGCACTTATCTTGGGGCAAATTGCGTTGCCATTCCAAGAGAAAAAAGAGCGTGGCAGATTCTTCAAGTTCTGCCCCAATGGCACTGTCTTCAGGCTCTGAAAGCAGCAGAATATCTTCCTGGTAAAACAAGCGCATGGGATAGCTGACTTCATCCTGCTCATCCTCGTCCAATGCCACCAAAAGCTGTTCAAAGGGAATCTCTTCAGTGGCCTCCATTTTATAGACAGGAAAACCTGCATGATCGAGAATCTCAGCCAGGCGGGAAAGGGAACGTAATGTTTGAGGTGTGTCTGACATGGTTTGCTCCTATTGCGGCCCCAAGGGCAGGGTCATAAAATATTTACGGGCAAGATTGGCGGGCAAATCTTTGCTGTGGGGGGGAACATGCAAAATACGTTCGGCTATAAAGGTCATGGTCGGATCGCCTTGTCGATACCCTTGCATGATGCGTTCCCCTGCGCGTTTGGGGGAGGCCGACATCAACTGAACCAGGTTGCGGGTTGCCAAAGTTTGCAATGCTTCCAATTGGCTGTCTTTTTCTTGAATACTTTTTTCCAGGCGTTGCGATTCCGCCTTGGCGAAGCTTGTCGCTTCGAGCAGATTGCTCTGTTGCATACCCAGTGCCTGTCGGTGGGTCAATTGGTTGTGGGAATCAAAATAATCCTGCAATTTGTATTTTTCAATTTCCGTCCGTGTGGGGGCATGGCCTCCATCCAAGATCCGTGCGATCAACTGGCCTTTTTCCTGAAAGCCTTGAATCTCACCGGCCATCAGGGCCTGTTTCTGTTTCAGTGCTTCCCGATCCTGGCTGATCGCAGCGGTTTTGAATTCAATCTGCTGTTGCGTTCCTTCTGCTGCATCGATTTTTTTCTGACGACGCCAGGCTTTGACACCGGCATAAATAGCCAACCCGCCCCCGATTGCAATGGTGGCTGTTAAGCCAACGGCCAATGCTGCCCAGCCGACAGGGTTTGAACCCAAGAGTGCAACCGTTCCTGCGATGGCCAGCGCGGCACTGGCGACGGCCAAAGCCCCTCCGGTAATCGCTACCGTATGTTTCAGCATTTTGACAGCTTTGAATTTCCAGTCGGTACGGCGCACGACCTGTTCTGCAATGGCCTTGTCGGCTTCACTGAGTTTTCCTGCCTGCTCTATTTGATGGATGGCGGAAAGTTCTTTGGCTTTGGTGCGCAGTGCTTCTGCTTTGGCAAGATGGGGACCAAAAAAACGGCCTGGTTTTTCTGCTTTTTGGGCTGCAGCTTCATAGGCTTTGATTTTGGCTTCCCGCTGTTCGGGGGTCATCAACACCCGGCGGGCATATTTGCGCTGATTTAAAGAGCTTTTGAGGCTGGCAGCGGTCTTTGCCAAATCATAGCTTTCTGTTCCAATCGTAATCGCTCCCCCAGCGATACTGACGCTTTGGGCTGCAATTCCCAGTTTGCCTGCTATTTGCAGGGTATCGGTTGCTTTGAGCGTGGTGGCGTTGGGAGCCAAAATGCCGGCCACCTGTTTGAGCCCGGTCGAGGTGGGGGAAAGCAGAAGCGAGCCATAGCCTACTGCACTGCGTACAGTATCCAGTTTGGCCAATACCTTTTGTTTCAGAGTTTTGCCTTTGGCTTCTGTCTCCAAGGCTCGGGCGGTACGTTCAGCTTGGTCGGCCTGCCCCATCAATTGATGGTAGACCTCTGCTCCGCGTTGCACTTCTGGGTCTTTGAGCGCATCGGGGTTCACTGCCGCTCGGCCGACGGTTTGGGCCGATATTTTTAAGGCCAGGGCGCGCAGGCTGTCGGCTTTGCGCTGATGCAGGCTGGCCTCCATGCGCAAGGCTTTGACTTGGCGGTGTTCAATGATATGTGAGACGATCGGCAGACTTTTGGCCAGTCCGACCACTTTTTCGCGCAAGGTGCCAGGCAGGGCTTGAATTCCTTTTAAGAGTGAGGCCCCTGCCAGCCCTGCATATTTCTTGACGACCTCCATTTTGCCCAGTTTACTGGCTTGAATTCTCACATTTTCGACGGGAATGCCTTCAACCAGGGCTTTGATATTGGCAATTTGGGCTTTGCTGCCGAGCTTGCCTTGGGTTCGGGAGACTTCGGCCTGCTGTTTATATGCCTCCATTTTACTGCTGTCTCGGAATTTGACTTTGATCTCTTCCCGACGTACGCTTTCTCCAGGGCGCAGGGCTGGCCTTTGTGCCTGCATTTCAAGGGGTTTTAAATACTGTTGGTGGGGATTGATTCGAATACTGCTCATACCCTTTGCCTTTCTGTTTCATGAATTCCGTCAATCCATTCAAAACAGGACTCGATCTCGTGAACCAGGTTTTCGTAAAGTGATTCAAGGGCTCCGATCTGGTAACCTTGGCCACTCAAGGCATCCAATTGATCGGCACAGTGATCGCATTGATCCACCATGGCTTCAAGCTCTGTTTCAAGGGCATTGCGTCTTTCCAGATTCGGGTCTGATTCCAATTGCTCATGAATCGTGACAATTTTCTGAGCAAATGCCTGCAGTTGGTTCTGAATGAACAGAGCCTCCTGCGAACTTTTCCACTGTTTTTCATACCGCTGGAAGAGCTGTTGAATGGGCAGCATGAGTTGGTGCAAAGCATGGGTCTCATGGTGCTGATCAAGATGTTGCAAGGCTTTCTGAAAATGTAGGATTTGGGTTTTTTGATGGCTCAGATCCTGTCTCAGATGCTCAAGCTCCTGTGGGTTGAGAATCAGTTGGCTGGGGTTCTGATGCCGGGTCGCAAGGTCGTGGTAATAGAGGTGAATGCGGGTATTCAGTTCATCATCATTCCAGTGGTCTACCTCTTCAGCACTCGGTTCAGGCAATGCTTCTTTCGTCTGCATGGCTTTTTCGAGTTTTACAAGATCGGGATGCTCGGGAGCCAATTGCCTGACTTCCTGTAAATAAGACTGAACCATAGGGTAATCTTTTAAGAGAAAAAGGATCAGGGCCATGCCCAGATAAGGTTCGGGGTTGAGACGGTTTTGCGCGATGGCTTCGGCAAAATAATCACAGGCTGTTTGAAGATCCTGGGGGTGCGCATAATGTGTGTTCTCAGCCTGGGTGAGGCAGTGAAAACCCTGCTCTGTGGCTTGTGCAGATTTCAGATGGCGTTGCGCTGAAAGCTGTTCCTGTTGTGCTTGTATGGATAAGATCTCTAGCATTTGCATTGTTAAAATGTCCTTTTTCGTTTCAATGCGCAATGAACTTATTCCCACTCCTATTATAAGTCTTTCCTGACCGGTCTATTAAGATGATGCGATGCATTATCAAGGCTTTCTCTGAGAGTGGATTGCAATCGAGGTTGCGCTTCGCTTTGAACTGTGTTTAGCTGAAAATAATCATCGAAATATTACTCTGCAGGAGGTCCTATGCATCACGAAGTTGAAACCCTGCTAACACTTCTCCTGATTGCTACTTCAGTGGCGATTCTGGTGCGCTATATTCAATTGCCGTATACGGTCATGCTGGTTTTAGGGGGCTTGGTTTTAGGTGTTTTGCATTATCTCCCTGAGGTTGAAATGACGCCTGAGATTGTCATGACCATTTTTTTGCCGATTCTTTTATTTGAGGCTTCGATCAATATTGAATACAGCCATCTCAGGGCGGATATGAAGTCGATTCTGACCATGGCTGTTTTTGGCGTGGTGATCAGCCTCTTTGTAACAGGAGGAGTCATGCACTGGCTGGGGGGCATGCCCTGGATGATCGCTTTGTTGTTTGGTTCGATGATTGTGGCCACCGATCCTGTGTCTGTGCTTTCGATTTTTAAAAAATTGGGGGTTCCCCATCGCCTGACCGCGATTGTTGAAGGGGAAAGTCTCTTCAATGATGGGACTGCGATTGTGGCTTTCCAAATTATTCTGGCTGTGGTAGTGACAGGACATTTCAGCGCGATGGAGGGCTTGCAGAAGTTTTTATTGGTTTGTTTGGGCGGGTTGGCTGTCGGGCTGGTGATTGCCTATGGTGCCATTGTGCTGCTTGAAAAAATTGATGATCATTTGTTGGAGTTGATGATCACCACGGTTTTGGCCTATGGGACTTATCTGGTGGCTGAAAGCCTGCATGTTTCTGGTGTGATTGCTGTGGTAACAGCTGGAATTATGGTCGGAAATATGGGCTGGGAACGGGCCATGACCCCCACCACCCGTGTGGCTGTGCTTACTTTTTGGGAGTACGCGGCTTTTGTAATCAATTCCTTGATTTTCCTCTTGATTGGCTTACAAATTCATCTGAATGAACTGCTGCATTTTGCACCGATCATTGGAGCAGGTATTCTTGCCCTTTTTGCGGGGCGTATTTTGGCGATTTATCCCCTGGCCTGGATTTTGAATCTGGGTTTGAAGGCTCGCTTGCCCATGAAATGGATGCATATTCTGGTTTGGGGCAATCTCAAGGGGGCCCTCTCCATGGCTTTGGTCATGAGTTTGCCCGCCGATGTTCCCTATCGCAAAGAATTATTGGTGACTATTTTTGGTGTGGTTCTTTTTTCGCTTCTGGGCCCCGGTTTAAGTATGAACCCTTTTCTCAAAATACTGAAACTCTCCAAAAAAGAGAGTTTTGCAGAGCAATTTGAATTGCTTCAGGGGGAACTGGTTGCTTTGCGCTCTGCTTTGGCAGAGTTGGAGTTGATGCATGGTGCAGGCAAGTTTTCGAAAATGATCTATGAAGAGCAAAAGGTCAAATACAGCCTGCGCCTTGAAGAAGTTGAGCGGGATATTGGCATGATTCAACAGGAAGAGCCTAAGCTTGTGCATTTGCAATCTTTAAGTGCAGAACGGCATTTATTGGTTACACAGAAAAGCTCTGTGCGCGACGCCTTCCGCAATGGTATTTTGTCTGAAAGCTCGTCTCAAGCCCTGATTCATGGCATTAACCGCAAAATTTATGATCTTGAGCTTTCAGACCCCGATCATTGAGCGTCTTTGCCGTAGAGGGCTTGATAGATCCAATAGGCAGTAAATACCTTTTTGACATAATCGCGCGTTTCTGGATAGGCAATCGACTCTGCCAAGGCATCGTAGGGCAGGTGTGCAAATTGCTTTTTCCAACGCAAAACAGGGCCTGCTCCAGCATTATAAGAGGCGACTGCTAACATGGAATTGCCTTCAAAGGTTTTGTGGGTGGAGTTTAAATACCAGGTGCCCATGCGGATATTGGTTTCAGGGTCTTTTAAATCGTAGTCCTTCATGCCCATTTGGGCAGCAATCTGTTCAGCCGTGCTGGGCATGATTTGCATCAAACCGGTTGCACCGACCCAGGATTGGATATCTGGTTTGTATTGGCTTTCCTGCCAACTTAAGCCTGCGACCAGAAAGGGGTTCATCTGATATTTTAAGGCTTCCTGCTCCATGGTTTCAAACCAGGCCAGGGGAAAGGCTACTGGCAGGAAGATTTCATTCTCTTTGGCCTTATAACGGTAGTGTGTAATGGCATTGTAATGATCACCGGCTTGGTTTAAGAGCAGACCCCGCAGGTATTGCCAGCGATCATTGCTGCTGTTTTCTGCAATTTGCAGAAATTCGTGCCATTGTCCGAGATAAAAAAGCTGGAGGGCTTCAGGCCAGTCTTCTTTTGAGAGCGTTGTGCTTTCCAGGCGAGCTTTGAATGCGTCGGCCCATCCGGGTAACTGACGACTTTCGGGTTTATAGCCCAGATATTTGCGGGTGGCGTATTGATCTTCCCCTCCCCGCAGCATGACACGCAAACGTTCACGGCTGCGGTGGGTATAGTAGTCCATTAAGGGCCCCTCTGCCAGACTGGCATAGGTTTTTTTTGCCTCTTCTTTTTGTTCAAGGCTTTCCTGGGCTCGGGCCAACCAATACAGGAAACGGCTTTCCAGCTCGTCCCCTTCAAAGACCTTGCGGTATTTTTCAATCAAGCGCACGACCTCAGAAGTTTGGCCTTCAAGATAGGTTTGCCAGACTGCAATCCAGAGCGCTTCGGCAGCATGGAGAGATTTTGGATCTGTTTCCACAAGTAATTTGTAGACCTGGGCCTGTTTTTCAGCTTGGTTGAGAAAATCGTAAACAATTCCTTCTTCCCAAAGGGCCTCGGTATAGACTTCCGGGTAGCTCTCATAACTGCTTCGGGTTTGTCGCAATTGAGAGAGAGCCGCGTTATAGGCTTTATTGCTGCGCTGCATGCCCGCCAATTGGACACTGGCCAAACCCGCTTCGCGGGTTCGGGGAAAGCGGCGTAAAATTCCTGCAAAAGTTTCTCTTGCCAGGCTGTAATACTCTGCTTTTCGGGCATAAATTCCAAGTTGGTAAAGGCCTTCTCGGTCTTGTGGTGCTGCTGCCTGGAGCTCTCCTGAAGCTGTTTGATACATATAGCGGTCAAAGGCAGCTTGGGCTAAAAACTGATGATCTGCCGTGCTGAGATATTTCCCCAGTTTTTCACGGATTGTGTAAATCAACTGACGGCCCCTGGGGTGCTTGGGGTAATTTTGTAAGAGCGTACGAAAATAATTGAGTGCGACGACTGGATTTTTTTCGAGATTGTATTCTCCCTGGCGCAGAAGAATCGCTGCGCGCAGGGTATCGTCTTCTGTTTCTTCTTTAAAATGGATCAACAACTGATTGGCTTTGGGGGTTTTGTCCTGTGAATCCAGAATTTGCCAATACCAAAGGGGTCTCAGGGTGCTTTTGGGGTGACGATCCAGAATGCGTTCCCTTTCTTCAGGTTTTTGAGACAGGCTTTCCCAATCCAGAAGTTGTTGAATAAAGGGGTCTTGGGTTTCCTGCTTGAGCATTTCAGCCAGTTTGACCGCCTCTTTTTTTAAGCCCGAGGCTTTCAATTTTTTAAACAGAACCCATTGGGCCCTTGATTTTAAAAAAGCATTGGGGGCTTGGGGTATATAGATTTTGAGCGCTTCTGCTTGGGGGTTCCTGAGCAACGCATCAAATTTCTGAAGTTCTTGAATCAGTTTTTGGATGGTTTGGCGTACGGGCAAGGAATTTGGGCTTTTTTGCTGTAGAGGCTGAAGTTCCTCAAGCGCAGGCAGGGGGCCTTCTGTATAAAAACGACTGTAGCCAAGTAGGGCTTGGGCCGTTAAATTTTCAGGGTCTTCATTCTGAAGTTTTTCAAGAATGATTTGAGCCTGTGCATATTTTTTCTTTGCAATCAATTCTTCGGCCTGCCGCAAAGGGGGAGAACAGGAAAGCAATGCAGCACTCAAACTGCAGGCCAGCAAGCCAGACAATAGGTGAAACTTCAAACGACTCTTCATATGTTCAACCCAGCAGGGTGACCAGGGCTGAGGTTAAAAAATAGTTGATACAGACAATTAAAAGAATAGAATGAACGACTGTTGTGTTGGCTGCTAAACCGACCCCCAGTGCACCGCCTGAAACATGGTAGCCTTTATAACAACTCATAATGCCTACAATCAGTCCAAAAATACTGGCTTTGAGCATGCCTCCCCAAATATGTGAGAGCTTGGCAAAGCTGAAGAGATTGGCAAGAAACACACCTGAGTTTAGACCCTTTAATCCAATTGCAACAGCATAGCCCCCCACAATGCCACCAAAACAGGCAATCGCATTGATCAGTGGAACCATGACGGCCAAAGCAATTAAGCGGGGTACTATCACGTATTGAAAGGGATCCACAGCCATAACTTCCATGGCATCGATCTCTTCCTTTACGCGCATGGTTCCAATCTCACCCGAGACTGAACTTCCAGCTTGGGCTGCCACCATGATACTGACAAGGGTGGGAGAGAGTTCTCTGAAAACGGCTTCGGCCAAAAGACTGCTCAGTAAGCGTTGGGCGCCAAAGAGTTCAAAGACATGCAAGCCCTGCAAGGTGGTGACCATGCCTGTTGGCACAACGATTGCCAGTACAGGCAATAAACATTGAAAGCCAATCGTATGCATGGAGCGTAGCGTTTCGCGCCAAAAGAAGGGAGGACGGAACAGCGCTGTGAGCACCTGAGCGCAAAACAAACCCATGCTCCCAATGGTTTGAAAAAACCTTAGCACTGCATTCATTAGAATTTGTTGACTGAGAGAATATCTTCGCCTTCGGCTCTGGGGCGGTGGGTAATCATTTGATGGGTACCCAACTGTTCAATGCTGAGCCGCCCACGCAGAGCAACCTTTTCTGTGCGATTCATGGCCAAGGTATTTTCTTCGATCAGCCAATCGTCCAGGCCGACTTTCGGCAGCGGCATGATCGTCTGTTCATGAGCAAGCATTTCCAGAATACTGCGATCATGAACAATATAACGGGCTAATTCTGCTACAAAGGGCAAGTCTCGCTGAAAGTGTTCAACACGATTGGAGGGCAGAGCCGGTAATCCCCCATAATTGATATAATCTTTCTGCCAATTTTGTTGAAGATCTTCAAAGGTTTTATCCAAAAGCGTATAAACGTCCAAAAAACCCCAATTTTCTTTGACATGGATTCCCAAGGGGGAGAAATTGGCAGGAGCCGGACGCAAGGCGTCTTTGAGAGCTTCGCCTTTCCAGTTTTCGTATTTGACCAAGGTCATCCATTCGCCCACATTAAAGGGATCGAAGCCTTTAATATCCGTTACAACGCGATCGGTTCGCCGATAGATTTGCCGTTTGATACGTAAGGCTGACAATTGGTTGTTCAGGATTCGGACCTCAAAGGAAAGGCGGTCATCTCCAGTGATTTCGATAAAAAACAGAGGCACCTTATTCCTCCTTTCCAGTCATGACCTTATTCGTTTTTGATGATGCGGGGGGTGATCATGATCAGCACTTCCACATCTTCTTTTTCAATTTTGGTATTGGTGAAAAGTCCGCCCAAGAAGGGAATATCTCCCAAAACGGGTACCTTGCTCTTGGATTCATTGGTGATGGTACGCATCAGGCCCCCAATCACGGCAGATTCTCCATCGCGGACACGCAGGGTCGTTTCGACCATGCGCTTGCCTTTTTCGGGCACACTTTGAGCTCCGACGGTGACGGTTTGTCCACGTGTACTGATATCAGGTTTGACTTTCATCGTGATCATGCCATTTTCCACGTCAATATAGGGGGTAATGTCCATTTTCTCACCGATGGGCAGAGTTTGTACGGTTTCTGTTGCCGCCGTGGCTGTGACTGTGGTTGAAAGAATAGGAACTTCAGTGGTGGAATCAAAGACCCCTTTGACCCCGTGTTGAATTGCCATGCGTGGGCTGGTGAGCAAACGGGCTTGGCTGTTCTGTATCAATGCATTCAGACGGACATTGAAATTGGGGGTAAAATCTGCCAAAGAGTTAAAACTTAAACCGCTGCGATCCGTTCCTGTTACTGGATTGCCTAAGAAAGCAGCATTTTGTGAAATGAGGTTGATGGGGTTGGGCGTTATTCCACCTGCACCACCACCTGCTGCGGCTGCTGTTGAAGTGGTTTGATTATAACTGAAGCCAAATTTGCCCTGAGAAAACCCATAGGCAAACCCCAGTTCTTCACTGCCGCGTTTGGTCAGTTCGATCAATTTGATCTCGACCATGACCTGAGGAAGGGCCTGATCCAGAATGGGGATCATGCGATCCGCAATATCGATTGCTTCTTGGGTGCCAATTAAAATCAGGGTCGTGGTACGCGGATCCACAATCATTTTGGGCAGGGGGTTTAAACCTCTGCTCTTGAAAATGGTCTCCAATTGTGTATTGATGGGTTGACTTGCAGCTGTGGCTCCGCCACCTGCTGAACCACTGCCTGCGCTGGTCAGTTGGTTATATACGGTATAGGTCTTGATCAAGGGGGAGGAAAAACCCATTTGCTCCATTTTTTCTGGCGTGCTGATCAGCAAGGTATTATAAACCCGACGGGCAACCAGTCCTGTCATTTGTAAGACCAAGGCAAAGGCCTCACTGAGGGGAATACTGCGCAGCTCTAAAAAGGGAATCCGTTGACCCATTGCAGAAGATTGAGATGAACTGCTGCTTGCAGCAGCAGGTGGAGCGTCAAGATCATCTTCCAGGTCATTGGCGGGAGCACTTGCCTCAGGTGTTGAGGCTGCCGCGGCACTTCCACTTCCGGCATTGCTCGACATAAACACCAAACTGAGGTTGGCTCTTTGTGCCAAAGTTCTCAAAACAGCTTCTGCAGAGGCATCACGCAGGGTCAGGCTGATCAGCGGATCACTTTCCAATTGAAAAGCTTTGCGAATGGTCAGGGGATCGCTGGAGCCAGCAACCGGTGCATTGACCACGGTATTGACGGCCCAGGCACCTGAAATAGGGCCAAAGGTCGCACAGACGGCCAGAGTGGCGGCCACAAGATGATTGAATTTCTGCATAAGAGTACTTTTACTCCTCCTCAAGTTCAAGACGCGCTTTTTGATTGCCTCTGGACAGGGTAATATATTTTCCTTCGAAATGGATGGCGGTTACGAGAATATTTCCGGGTAACCGTTCTCCCACTCTTACCAATTCACTGTTACCGTCCACCTGAACAATCGCAACGGGGTCCAGTCCTCCATTGACGATTCCTTTTAAAACAAGACCTTCAATCAGTTTGGGTTCTGGAGCTGGGGCTTTCTGTTGAGGTAAAGCTGTTCTCACAGGTATATTTTCTGTTTCTGTCTCTGTTTTTAAAGCAGGCGGGGGGATATAGGCCAATTGCTCAGGTTCGATCTGGGGCTCAAATTCTGGCAATTCTGGGGGAAGGATAGATTTAAAGGGATCCATCCGACCGGTATTTGCCTGTGCCTCACGCAGAACCGCTTCAGGCGTTGTTGCAGCAATTCCAAAGGAGGGAAGGGCTGAAGCCTTGGGTGAAGGGCTGGGGGAAGGCGAAGGACTGGGGCTTGCCGCAGGTTTGGCAGAACTGGCTGTCGAAGGAACTGCAGAAGGTTTTGCGCTGGACGCAGTGCTTTTTCCTGGAGCAGGTGTTTTCGCCGGAATTGCAGATCGTGCGGGGCTTGCTGTAGGAACAGGGCTCTCTGCAATTTGTGGCGTATCTTCTGGCAGTGAAAGCGAAAACAACAAAAGTGCTGTTGCGCTGACCAAAAGCAGGGGTAAGAAAATAAGATGTTTATTCATGGTTTATTCGCCCCCCAGCAAAAAGGCTTTAAGCGTGAAGGTGACATTGACAGGTGTATACAGTGCTTCTTTATCTTCAACAGGTATCAAAGAAATATTTTCAACACTGAGGGTCCGTTCATAGCTTTCATAGTCTGTCAGCAATTTAATGAAATCAGGATAGCTGATATTCGTTAAAGAAATACTGATTGGAAGTTGTTTCAGTTGTTTTGAAACCTCTGAACCCTGTGCTTCCTGTAGCTCAGCGGGCAAATCAAAATTGACAATTCCGCTGGGTTTGAATTCTTTCAGGATAGCACCATTGCCGAAGAGTTCTTTATTCTCAGTAATCTCTTCAATATCGATCATCAAAGGGGCGACATTGGGTTGGAGTGGAATTTTACGTCTCAGAACAACCAAGCGTTCTTCGATTTCTTTCAATTCCTTTTTCAGTTTGACCAATTCTTTGGCTTTGAGTTCTTTGGCCTCAATATCGGCTTGCTGTTGTTCAATTTGGGCGTTCAATTCCTGGAGTTGGTTATAGGGAGGCAAGACCAACTGCCAGATGCCCAAGCCGAGAATCAGTACGGAGAGGGTTGCGCCAATGGCTAATTTATGGACCGTTGTTAAATTATCTGTGTCCAGGGTGACGGTTTTAGTGAGTTTTATCTCCATAGCTTAATTGGCCTTTTTACAGGTGATCACAAACGTCGTGGCTTTGTCTGTTTTTACACTGGACTGTAAAGTAACATCTTTCAGCAGTTTTGAGTTTTGCAGACTGGCCAGATACAGAGCAACTGTCCGGTGGTCTGTGGCAGTTCCGTTCAATGTAAAATCACCCGCTGGATTAATTTTAAAATCGTTGATAGAAACATCGATGGGCATCAATGCACGAATTTCTTGCAAGAAATAAGACCATTTATAAGTTTCACCCGTTACATAGCGAAGAACTTTTTCTTCCATTTGCTGGGTGGCCCGCTGTTTTTCAAGCGTTTTAATTTCTTCAATTTTTTTATCGAGAGCCGCTATTTTGGCTTCGTTTTCTCTTTTGGTATCTTCTGCCTTTGCGACCATTCCATTTAAAATATTGATCGCCAAGATCAACAGGATGGCTGATGCAATGACGGTTGCGCCAGAAATAAGCCAACCTTTATCAATAGGCAGGCCTTTACGGCTGAGTGCTTCTTTTTGTTCTATACCGAGAAGGTTTATGCTTATCTGTGTCAAAGTTCGTCAATTCCTCTCCGGGCAAGTCCGATAGCTGTTGCGAAAAGGGTGGCATTTTCTGTCAGATATTGAAGTGAAAACCGATCTTCATCAAAAGTAAGCGACTTGATCGGATTGCAGATTTCAACATCAATGCCCAGTGCATGAGAAAGATAGAGGTCCAAATTTTTCATTTTGGCTCCCCGATCAGACAGGACCATCTGTTGAATGCGTGCATTTTCTTGCTGAGACTGGTGAAAATATTCAATCGATTTCTGAATCTCATTGCTCAGATCTTTGAGCAGGGGGCGAACTTCCTGAGAAGCCTGTTCGATCATGGGATCTTCATAGATCTCGTCACCGGCAATATCAATGGCGACCTTGTCAAAAAGCTTGACTGCTTCTTCAAGATCTACCCCCATATTGCTGGCAATGACTTCAATAAAGGTACTGCTTCCCAAAGGGATACTGCGGAAGAAAAGCGGGACACCTGCGCGGGTAACATTGAGATCTGTCGTCTCTCCGCGAATCAGCACAAGTACTGACAACATCTCAGGATTTTCTTCTTGATCTTTTTCTTCAATGGCACGCATGACAGAAAAAGAGGCAACATCTACGGATACCAATTGCATTTCCGCTTGGCGGAAAGTTTCCATATAGGTATCGATGAGTTGTTTTTGAGCTGTTACAAGCAAAACGTCATATTTGCTGGCACCATCTTCTTCTACGGTTCCTGTGACTTGAAAGTCGATATAGACATCTTGAATTGGAAACGGAATATAACGTTCCGCATCGTGCATAACGACTTCTTTTAATTCTTTAATAGGAATGACGGGAAATTTGATTCTGGGGCGGATAATTGCCGCTTGACCAGATACTGCAGTGATGACGCGACGTGATTTAATACCGTTTTCTTGCCAGATTTGTTGAATCGCGTCAGCCACACGGGAAGGATCGATGACTTCACCGTCTCTTACTGCATTTTCAGGGGTATTGGTAATGGCTAAATTGACCAATTCCGCGCTTCCAGGTTGCCCTTTGATGGGTGCGAGTTCAACAACCACGATGGATTCATTTGTAATATCAATTCCCACTGGAATTTCTTTTACAAATGGATTTTTTAAGAGGCTTTTAAGGGTGCCTGCATTAATTTCACGGCCTCGAAACTTCATTGGAACGAACCTTTTACCCTGTTGCTTTTATGCTTCATATCAAACCTGTCAGTGATGTCATTGAGTTGCCGTAGATTGAGTAAATATACCACGCCCAAAGTTTTTCACCAAGACGCATCGAGATCACTCCACCCAGGACTAACGCTGGGCCGAATGAAAACGGTATACTTTCTCGTTTCCGAACCAATAAAATAATTCCTGCAATTGAACCGACGATAAATGCCAGTGCCAGAGCAGAGCCTAATTTTATGGGACCGAGCCATGCACCCAGTACCATCACCAATCTGACGTCACCGCCCCCCATACCTTCTTCTCTACGAAGCAGAACGATGGCGAGAAAAACGATCAGTTCAAACAGTGACAGTCCTATCAGGACACCCCACAATGTATGACTTGTTAATCCTTTAGAGACATTATATACGATCCCCAAGAAAATACTTGGGTAGGTTGTCACATTGAAGATAAATTGATGATCCAGATCTATCCAGAAAATAACCCAGAGAACTGACAAAAAGAAGGCCCAGGCCAGGAAATCTCCTTGAAAACCCGTGATGCTGAAGGCATATAAAAAGAGTAGGCCACAGATAAACTCATTCAGTGGATAGCGAAAACTGAAGGGGGCTGAACAATTTCTGCATTTTCCACGTAAAATAAACCAGCTGAGGATGGGTATATTATCGTACCAAGCGATATCTTTCAGGCACTTGGGGCAGCGAGAGGCAGGAAATGAAACAGCCTTGAGGCTGAGCAGGAATTCCTTGGGAAAATCTTGAATAAAGTATTGAAGCATCCAAAAGATATCCAGGCCAATATATTTAAGCGCCCAAAAAATGCGAAAAAATATATTTTGAGGAATCTGTTCTGAAGTTTCTTCCTGGGTCTCAGTTTCATCGTAGTTTTTTAAAAGAGCCTCAGGAAGCCGGTAGATCACGACATTGAGAAAGCTTCCCACGATGCTGCCCAAAAGAAAAATAAAAAAAGGAGCAATAAAATTGAGGGCTTTAGGCATACAGGTTCACGACTTTATTAACGGTTCCCTTGTGAATTATTCAGCTTCTTAAGCTTATCTATGCAGCATCAGTCTCTTAACAAAATATAATATTTCGAAACAAATGTCAATCTGACTGCTCAACGATAGGGATGTTCGTCCTCGAGATAATTGAGCAATTGGCCCTGGTATTCAATCAAAATTTTCTGAAAGGGGATTTTTGCCTCGATAAGTTCATTGACGATATCACGGGCCCGCCATTGGGTCGTGATTAGAATAATATCGACAGGATGCTCCAGGAGATAGTTTTTTGCTTGAATTTTTTGGCCGGTTCCAGGTACATAGGTGCCTGTCTTTGCCGGGTCTGAATCAATGACCAGGGGAAATCGGGTGGAATCCAGATTGAGGCTGTTCATAAAGGCTGCTCCTTTGCCCGTTCCTCCCCAAAGTGCCACTTGAAGGTTTTGGGTTTGTAAAGCATTCAAGAGCGTGTGAATATTTTTTTGCACGTGCGTGCTTTGTTTGAGAAAATTCAGGGTACTTTCCGCATGTTCCAGATAAGTGGGCTGGGGAGTGAAACGGCTTAATCCGAAAATGACTTCTTGGGCATAACCTGTTTGAATAAAAAGGGGATTTGGATTAATTTGCTTGAGAAAGCGGGTAAAGGAAGCTTTTGAAAAATGAGAGTTGTGCTCATAATAAAAATCTTCAAGACGGCTGCTCTCTATGGCCCGATCGATACAGGGAACTTCAACAAAGAGCAGGGGAAAGATTTCAAAATAGCTGCAATAGAAGGCTGTTTCCTGTATAAAGGCCAAAGGATTCATGAGATGTTCAAGTACATGTCTGCTCAGTAAAAGATCGGGTTTCAGTTCATCCAGGTGTAGGTGGGGCTCAAAAAGTTGGGCACGAATTTCCACTCCCGGATGGGGTGATACGAGTGCTGCATGGGGATCAAAGCCAATATATCTGCCTTGGGGGTGTTTCTGGGCAAGCAGAGAAAGCAATTGTGCTTCACCACAGCCAATTTCTACCACGACGGATTTTTCAGATAAATAAGGAAGAATGGCGTCACAGACGCTTTCTAGGTGCTCTTTCCAAAGAGCACTGCGGTTATACATGCGATTGGGATTATTGACGTAAGGCACTTGCGTATAATCGAAAAGACGGTTGTAGATATGTCCGCATTGCAGGCAACGGACAAACTCAAGCGGCAGACGGGGCATTTTTTTCGCTTCGTCCTCTGATGCTGGCCAACCCAGGGTTGCCAAGGGTTGCTTTCCGCCTGGGTAAAAGTCAAGAGCCAAGTGAAAACCACAGGCCGGGCAGGTACTGTGATGAACATGATTTGGAGAAAGTGAAAAATTATGCTTGGTCATTGCTGTTCTGGCTCGCAGGATCAGGGGCAAGCGGCTTAATAATGTGTCATAATTGTATAGCATTATCGGGCTTCTGTCACTCTAATCGCGATGAGATGTGCGGCAGTCTGAACAATTCAAACTAAATGATCTGAAAGGAAAAGGACAAAGCTCTTCGGGTCTTTTTGTCTAATTTGAAAACAACCATGGCAATTCTGATTGATAAACATACACGGGTTCTTGTTCAGGGAATAACAGGGCGTGATGGCTCTTTTCACACACGGCAGATGCTGGACTACGGAACATCTGTTGTTGCTGGGGTCACTCCTGGCAAAAAAGGACAGGAATTAGAAGGCGTCCCCGTCTTTAATACCGTTCAAGAAGCTGTTGATGAAACCCGGGCCAATTGCTCCATTATTTTCGTTCCTCCTCGTTTTGCTGCTGATGCAGTTTTGGAAGCTGCTGATGCCCGTATTCCTTTGATTATCTGTATCACTGAAGGCGTGCCTGTGCAGGACATGATTCCTGTTTATGACTATGTGCGTAAACAAGGCTGTCGTCTGATTGGACCTAACTGTCCCGGCTTGATTTCTCCCGGTGCAGCCAAGGTCGGTATTATGCCAGGACATATCCATACCCCAGGCAAAATTGGTGTGATTTCCCGCAGTGGTACCCTGACTTACGAATTGGTTTACCAACTCACACGCGCGGGTATGGGACAATCTACCTGTGTGGGTATTGGCGGAGATCCGATTATCGGAACCAAATTTATTGACCTCTTGGAACTGTTTGAAGCAGACTCTGATACGGATGCCGTGGTTTTGCTGGGCGAAATTGGAGGCAATGATGAAGAAACAGCTGCTGCCTATATCGCCAAGAATATGAAAAAACCTGTTGTGAGCTTTATCTCTGGGCGTACAGCACCTCCTGGCAAACGGATGGGCCATGCTGGCGCGATTATTTCTGGAAGCAGTGGCACTGCTGAAGCCAAAATCGAGGCTTTGAATGCTGCTGGTGTTCCTGTGGCCGACACGCCTCCTCAGGTCGTAGAACTCTTGAGCGCGCGCCTAGCCGCCGTTTAAAACCCAAAAGAAGGCTGGTATTTTCATATCGGCCTTCTTTTTGATAGAAAGAGGAGAAGCTTGAGCTTGGCCGCAGATATCTCTCCAGATGATCTCTTTCAATTGGAGAATCCTTTTCGAAAAAAACATGTAATGGTCATGGCCCCCAATGAGGCCTCTTTTCGTTTGATTGAAAGAGTTCTTTTACGCATGCCAAGGTTGGAACTTTCTCATGTGCAAAATCGGATTGAGGCACTGGCGCATATTTTTATGTTTAAACCAGCCTTGGTGATTGTTTTTTGTGAAACCAATCAGGAAACGCAAGCTTTTATCCAATTGATTCGAAATAACCCCTCTTTTAAGCGTTTGCCTGTTTTTGCGGTTTATACAGAACCGCTTACGTTTTGGCAAAAACTGAAGCAGGGACTGAATATCGCGGAGAAATTTGAAACACCCCTTGCAACAGAACGATTGTACGCAACTGTTGAAGGGGTGATCGAATCAAATTAGCTCAGTGTTATTTTCCTAAAAGGAAAGCTCCTAAACCTGGCAGGCGCTCAATCCGTTTCAGACCTTCGCTTGCATTTTCATTTTCAGGATCAATCAGGAGTATTTGCTGATAGGTTTCTTGGGCTTTTTCAATTTCACCCTTTTCTTCATAGAGAATGCCACAAAGTTCAAGCACTTGAGGGGTATCGACACCTTTCTCAAGAGCTTGTTCCAAAACCGGTAGGGCTTCTGCATGTCGGGCTGTTTCTATATAGACGATACCCAGACGAACATAGGGCGTAACCAATTCAGGGGCTTTTTCAATCAGCGCTTTCAGTTCAAATTCTGCAGCGTCGTAGCGCCCCATGCGTCGAAAGATCTCTGCCAGCAGGATACAGGACTCGAGATGGTTTGGTTCCATGCGCAAAGCATAAAGTGTATTGGCCAAAGCAGGATAATACTCCTGCATTTCCATATAGACGGAACTAAGTAAAAACAGAGCCTGAAAAGAGCGACTGTTCAGCTTCAAGACGCGCTCGAAAGATTGACGCGCTTTGTCCAGTTGGTTGGCTTGGCCATAGAGAACTCCCAGATTGAGATGCACATCTGTATTTTTGGGGTCTACTTGAGCTGCTTTGGTATAGTTTTGCTCGGCCTGGGCCAATTCACCCAACAAAAAATGGGCACTGCCCAAATTTAAATAGGCATGAAACAAGCGATCATCATATTTAATCGCTTGTACCAGATAGGGAATGGCTTTCTGAGGGCTTTGCCGCATGAGTTCAAGCATGCCCAAATTACAGGCTGCTGCGGCAGATTCAGGATCCATTTCCAAAACTTGTAAAAACCGTGCTTCAGCAACTTCAAGATTGTTCTCTTTAAGAGCTCCCACGCCTGCTTGAAGCACGGATTCAACTTCAGTAGTCATGATCTGTCTAATTAAACAGTCAGGGTTTTATTGAACGACAAATCCCCAACATGCTCACCCGCTTTCATCGCTGTGGGCTTTTGTTCCAGGGTCATGGAGTTCTGATCTTTTCTTTCCTGAGCTTTTTTATTCAGTGCATCCATATCTTTGCTCAGGTCTTCCATGATTTTTTTGAAATCTTCAAAGAGTTCACCGACATCAACGCTCTCTGGGGTGGGAGCGAGATTCAGCATGGCTTCAAGCGCATCGGCTTTTGCCATCAATGCCTTGGTCTTTGAAGAGATTACAGCCGCTTGACGCAGAAGAGCTGTGCGGTTTGGATCTTGTGTAGCCGGACTTTGGGTATTGGCGTTGGCAATGACCGCCCCCAGCTGAGCAAATAATTTGCTTGTTGCAGGATCTGCCGCCTGGGCCTGACCACTCGCCGCATTGGCCTGGTTTTGTTGTGATACATTGGCCTGTTGCTGCAACTGGGCCAACCCCTGGGTTGCTTTGAGCAGATCCGTTACCTTGCTTAAATCAATCATCATAGCCTCCTTAGGATTTACCAACCAGTTTGTCCTGGTTGACGATAATCATTTGTGTTTTTTGATCATAATAGATAGAAACATTGCCTTGCAGGCTGGAGCCTGAAGGAAGGTTTGCTGAGCCTTGAATGGCAATTTTGTTCAGATTGCTCATCATGCCCATCCGGAAAATATCACGGTATTTTTGTTGGTTGATGAAATTCAGGATCTGTTCAACAAAAGAATTGGCGACTTTAAACGCCGATCCTGTTGTCTCTGGAGCACTTGCCAATTCGCTCAAACGCGTATAGAGCTTGAAATTGGTATCGGTGACGGGCAGCGCGTTCATTTTTGTTTTGATCGTCGCTGCTGAATCACCCAGAGCAACCCCGCCAATTCCGAGAAAATCATCGATGGGATCGACGGTGAAATTGGGGCTGACGGTATGGGGCACCGCCCGGGTTTGCCAACGGCTTTGAACCTTGAGTAGGCCTTGGCGGTCAAAATCAGGATTATAATTGGCTTCGCCAACGGTATTGTAGCCTGAAATGACTTTATTGTTCAGAACCTTATTCACGGCTGCGGTATTGCCTGGCCCAGCCACCACGGAGATACTTTCATTGAAATTGTCGACCCCCGGCGTCACGTTATAGGTGGCATCACGGGTTTGAATTACAATGGTGTTCAAGCCTTCACGCAGATAGTCCTTAATATTGACACGCAATCCCAGATCGTAATTTCCACTGAAGTTTTGAGTAATCCCCGTGACTGAAATCTGGGGGTTGGGTTGGCCTGGAATGGCTGTTCCTGGAGGCTGTTCTGAAGGGGGCTTTAGCAATTCCCCATTGACGAAGATTTTTGCGTCTTCCAGATTGATGCCAAAATCCCGACGGGTGGGCACTTGGCTGGTGTCATCCGTTTGTTTGATATAGTTTGCTGCAATATTCGAGTCATTGTGAATGCCCGTTAGATTGATATCCAGAATATAGTCCTGTTTTGTATAGGTGGGTTGATAGTAACCGGTTACATCCTGCACTAAACCACTGGGTAAGAGAAAGTCTTCCTTTTTTAAATCAAAGGTATTTCTGGCTTCTACCACCATATCCTTGGATGTGGGTTTGCCATAGCCTCCGCTTGAACCACTGTAAATCGTGTCTGCCAACCAGGGCATCCAGATCTTACCTGTGGCCAAATCCGTGGCCAAAGCGGCTGTTGTAGAAGGTACTAGCATTTCAGCCTGGTGCCAGTCTGTTGGTACCGTATCGGCAGCGTTGATTTCCATTTTGGTGGGTTTGGTATAGGTGACAATATTGCGGGACATATTATAGGAACGCAGAATGCCTTCATAGGCACCAATCTGGAAGTTGCCCAGAATGGGAGAGGCTTGTTTCTGCTCATTGCCAGCTAGATTTTGACCATTCACGCTTTCAATTTTATGCAGGCCTTGAATGAATTCGCCATTAAAAGTGCGCGAAACATTGCCTGCACCACGGCTCAGATCATTGCCGCTGCTGGTGGGATCTTTCAGGCGTTGATAATCTTTACTGGCATCGACGCTGAAAGAGCGATCCAGCCCACCGGCCACAAAAAGTTGACCTGTATTATCGGTATTGTTCGGAGAAGAGGTGGCGTCGGTACGGGTGGCATCATTAAAGGCCACTGAGCGGGTTTCTACTTCGTAATGATTGAAAAAGAGAGAGCTGTTGATACGTCCACGTGAGGTCGCTTCATTGTCACCATTATACACATCATCATTCAGTCCATTCCATTCAACTGTGTTTTTGAAGGTGCTGCCGGCCTGAATATTAGAGTTGGCGTAGAGCACGCCATTGGTTCCGGCTGTTTCAACCAGTTTGCCTCCTGCTAAAGCAACTGCGGCAATACTGCTGTTGCTGTTAATCATGACGCCATTATTATAGGTATAGGTGCCACTCTGAAACAGAACGCCATCCACAATTTGGGCTTGAGCGCCCGCGTTGCTGGTTGAGAAATTGGCGGGATCGTACCAGACGTCAGCTCCGTATTCGTTGCTGCCCTGAAGCCAGGCATTTTCACGGTTGATAACAGTGGCATAACGTGAGCTGGTACCAGAAATTTCGTGCTGATATCCTTCTGTCGGCTCAAAACTCGCCCATTTTACACGCTGAGGCTCTTGTAAAAAGGCGGGAGGGTCACCGGCGATGCCGACATTGTCGCGGGAATCAACCAGATTGCCTGAAGCCAGATAGGCATCATTCCCTGCTTCATCGCTGTTGACGGTATAACCGACCGCATAAGAGTATTGAAGTTCACGGGGTGCAAAATTATAGAGATAGTTAATTGCAGACCAAAAACCACCGGTTTTGTATTGGGTTTGGTGTTCTTCCAATTTTTGGTTGAAATAGGTGGGCGCTGGAGGAGGGCCTGTGACAGCGGTGGTGATACTGGCCAAGGCACTCATCAGAATATTGACGGGTTCAGGCACAGGTGGATCATCTTCTGCACGCATGGTGATATTGATATCTCCGGAAACATTGCCGGCACCTGTGGTGTATTCCAATAGGGAGCGGAACTGTACTGGGGTAGTGCCTCCCCCCAAAGAACGGCCCCAACCGGCGACCTGATCTTCAGGCAGTGCCCCTCCGGTAATCATGCTATCGCTGAGTTTTCCCGGAGTTCGCCAAACATCATTGCTGGCAGAGGTTTCAAAGGTTGCATCACTGTCAGCCGCGACACCGATATCTTCAAAACCATTCGCACCCCGTACCCCGCCGATTAATTTGGCATTCGCAGAAGCATCAAAACCATCGAGGCGTACGTCTGCGCGAGTGTCTACGGCAGCATCCTGACCTACTTGTTGGGCCATTGAAGTATTGAGAATATTGGTATAGGCATCGCGCATTTTTTCGGTCAAAAAATTCAATCTGTTCTGCATCAGGGCTTTGTATTTGGTCAGAAAAGCATTTTCGAATTGGTAATCAAGAGATGAGCGCATCACAAAAGCAGCTTCCAAGGTGCTGGGGGTAAAGGTGCCCCCTGCGACAGGTTTGGTTGCCAGGCGCAGTTGCGGAATTTTATTTCCGGTCAGCGTGACCATCTGACTGCCAATATTGAATGCAGAAAAAGTCATTTGAAAATCTCCTTGATGCCGTAGATACTGCGAGAACAGATTTATACTCGTTCTTTATCAGACAATTCAGCTGTCTTCTGGTGTCAGGCAAAGAATATTTAATAAACTTAAAATATTTGCTTAAAATAAAAATCTCGTATCCAAGTTGAAAAAGAGCTTCAGGTATTGGCTTTTAAGGCCTGAAGCTCTTTTCCTGGTGGCTCGATAAATTTAAAGTGAAAGGGGGTAATTCAGTTTCATGGCCGAGCGAACGCCGTCCATAACTTCAGCTGCTCTGGCCCGACCCCGGCGGGTTCCCTCAGCGATAACATCCCAAACATAGGTATCGTCTTTCTCAAATTCTTGACGCCGAGTACGAATGGGATCGAGCAGTTCATTCAATGCATTGATTAATGCGCGTTTGACGACCACGTCTCCGAGCAAGGGTTTGCCTTTTTCATCTGCGCCGCCCTTGCGGTAGCGCTCTTTCAGGTCTTCAACAAAGGCTGGATCAGGGTGAAAGGCATCAAGATAGGTAAAGACAGGATTGCCTTCGACATTGCCAGGTTCGGTGCCTCGAATCCGTTGCGGATCCGTAAACATTGACATGATTTTTTTCTGCAGCGTGGCGGGATCATCGCTGAGATAGATCGCATTGCCCAAACTTTTGCTCATTTTGGTTTGCCCATCGGTGCCAGGCAAGCGTGAAACTTGAGAATACATACCTTCAGGCATGATCAAGGTTTCACCGTAATATTGATTAAAACGAGCGACGATATCGCGGGTCAGTTCAATCATGGGCTTCTGATCTTCGCCGACGGGTACCAGATGTGCCCCAAAAGCGGTAATATCTGCACACTGTGAAACAGGATAACAAACAAAACCCATCGGCACTTCGTGGCCAAATTTTTGTTTGATTTCTGTTTTAACCGTGGGGTTGCGCTCCACGCGGGCCAAGGTGACTAAATTGAGGTAATAGATGGTGAGTTCGGCTATTTCCGGAACCAAAGACTGCACCACAAAGGCTGCTTGTTTGGGGTCTAAGCCGACAGCCAAATAATCGAGAACAACTTCACGTATATGTTTTTGCAGGATTTCAGGATGTTCATAATTATCGGTCAGGGCCTGTACATCGGCGATCAGGATATAGGTTTCATAGTCAGACTGTAATTTGATGCGGTTGACCAGGCTGCCAGCATAATGGCCTAAATGCAGGCGGCCGGTAGGGCGGTCTCCCGTCAGAATGCGTTTTTTTGGGGGGGGTTCATGCGTTTTCATAGAGCCTATTGTAACCCAAAAATGGAGTGGGTGCGAAGGTACAGCCCCAAGAGAGTATCTATTAAAAAAGGCTCTGGTTTAATCACCAGAGCCTTACGTTTTATTTTGTTTTGGGTGGGCGTTTAAAGGCAAAGAAACTGTTCAGGAATATATCCACCTTGCCACGGCTGGAATTCTTGAAATAGGTTTTTCTTCCCAGATACCCAGGATCTACCACCAGTGAGCCTGTACCCCCCACTTGGTTGTTTCGCTGGTTTTCATAGCTGATGCCGGTGCCTAAATTTGCAACTGCGCCAGGGTCGAGTGTCTCGGGCTCATAACCATGGTACTTAATGCGGATAGATGAAGTTACGCCGCCGCCTGTAGGTGCATTGGCCGAAGCGGTAATATAAATATCATCCAGTAAGTCGAGGTTAAAGACATCGCGGTAATCGCGCACCAGTTTGGCATTTTTGCCATCTTCACTGACGCGCATATATTTGGTCAAGACTTCGTTGAGCGGGTTGTCCTGCCCCAGGATGTCATAGCCCATACGACCCTGATAATCGATGTTTTTATCCACTGTGGCCATTTTGATATTGCCCCCCAGGGTGGGTGTCAGGGCCTGTTTGCCGGAGAGTGAAATATTCGAACCACTGGAAGAAAATTTGAAGTTCATATCGTAGAGCTTGGTGCGGTCAAAATAACCTTTGCCACCGTGCATATAGACGGTCGCGGTACCATCGGTATCACTGTCAACTCCGGTCATGGTACGAATCTCAAGATTGGCAGCATTGGCTGCTTGCGTATCCTGAATATAGGAGCCGAAATACTTATCTGCGAAATAACCGTAGCGGAATTCCTGTAGATTCAAAGGTTTGGCTCCATCGTAGGCTCGTCCGACAATGCGGTTATTGGAGCCAACATAGCGATCGATCAAGGTATCGACTGTTACGGTATTGGCTGTGGCGTTGCCCAAGCCACCTGCAATCTCCCCGTTGAGATCGGTTCCCCAAGACACCTGGTTCCGCCGCACATAAACCTCGTTGATATCCCCCAAGCCGGTGTCTTGCCAAAAACCATCGTGGATATTCCAGTTCTCGTCATAGCGGTTGGGGTCTCGCAAGAGTGGATTTACCAATGCCCCAGAACCTGGGGAATCCATATAACCATCGCCATTTAAATCGGCATCTCCTCCATGGGCTTGAGCCCAGCCCTGGCGGCCCGCACGGACATCGACCCCTGTTAAGTAGGGTTTGTAACGGCGGGTATTGGCCGTACCCTCCAAAACCGTATTGGGGACTTCAAATGAGCCTACCAAATTGTCCAAAACGCTGCCAATTACGCCCTTATTGGCGGTGGTTTGGTAATCATTTTGGAAAATCTTGCGTTCATCTTCAATAAAATCATAGCCTTCTGATTGGAGGTGGCTGCTCATGATTTTTGAAGAGGTGACAAAGCCATCCTGGTTCTGATCGTGCAGCAAAATATCCCACATCAGGGCTTCGTTGACGCTTTGTTGCAGATTTTGCAGCATCATATTGATAATGGTCAAGGTGACAGTCGAAACAATATCTGTTGTCTCAAGATTACCTGCTGCGCCGAAAACTGCCATGTTCAGGAAAGACATGATTTCTTTGCCTGAAACCAGCAGCATACGCATCATGTCCATATTGGCCATTTCCTCATTCTGGCTGCTGGCTGTCCAGTAAGAATAGTCCATTTTATTGAGGTTGAACTGAGAAAGGAAGGCCGCTGTGGTAAAGAAACCGCCGGTTTCCAATTCACGGGCTTCGCCTGCTTGGTAACTGTGTTTCTTTTCAAGTAGACGCTCTTTTACCTGCGCATTGTTGATTTCGCCCTGAACACCCAAAACACTGGATACAACCGATTGAGCTGCGCTGCCGAAGTCAATCGGGCCAATACTGGGCATTCCATCCAGGGTGGCGAAAGCGCCTTTTTCAATAAAGTGGTATTCCCCACGCATGCCGTAGGAATCCATTGCGGTTCCGCCGCTGGTGGCATAGGAATAAACCGATACGCTGTCGAGAATTTCGTGTTTGAGTGACTCAAGAAACTGGTGCATATAGTCGGTCATGACGTCCCAGGACATCCCGCCATAGATCGTCATGGGGATATTCAACCAGTAAAGCCCGACAAAGGGAATCGGGATGGGAATCGGAATATTGAAGTCCATATTGGTGCCAAAGAGGCCAACATTGGGGAAAACGCTGACATCATCCATTGAGGCGCCACCTACAGCCCCCAAGATACCCAAGGTACCTTTCACGAGACTGAAGAGCGGGCCAGGATCGGTCATGAGATACTCAATATCTCCAATACGTCCAATTGCTGAGGTATGTCCCCAGAAAAGACCCAGAGTGCCCATACCAAAGCCTACTGCAATATTGTAATTGCTGTCTGAACCGTCAATATCAGGGAAACCGGAAGAGTCAGAGCCCCCTCCGACTCTTAGAAAGGAACCTCCCAATGCCATATTGATAGCATCATCAATCTTACCCCAGTTGGCGACACCGGCTGCAGTCTGCAATGCATAATCTTCAATCGGGGGAGACATGGTGAGCAAAGGAGAGCCTGCTGGATTGTCTGTTGAGCCTCCATACCAACCCGGAAGGGTCATCATATGCGCGGAAATAGTGTCAGCTGCATATTTTACGGCACCCGCACCCACCCCATCAAAACCGGGTACATAGTCCCATTGGCGACCGACAAAAAGATTGCTGATCTTATCAATGGTCGTGGCCTGAGAGGGAATTTCAAACATGGTGTCATTCAAATTATCAACCCCAGTGTTGACACCTATATCGGGTTGAGCATCGTTGGCATTTTCTGCTGCCCCGACAGGAATGGGGGTATAGAGATTATTGGTTCCGCCAACCGAACCCTGTTGTCCCGTTCCGCCAGCAGGAGGAGAGGGAGGATAGCTGGTTGAGGTCGCGCCTGAAAGACCGGCCGCGCCTGAGTTGGCAGTGGGGCCACTGAAGGGGTCTGTAGCTGCAAAGGCCAAGCGTTGGTAGATAAGGCCGTAGATTGAACCGCTGTCACCTGTGCCTGCGCCTGTGTATTCACGTCCATGCTGGTAGACCGTATTGGCTGTGCCAGAAATTGTAAAGCCTGTGGGTGTAGGAATAATATTGTGGCCATAGGGCATGGTGCTGGAAAGATCCAGCCCACCGCCGCCACTGGGAATTTGAGGGGGGAAAGATACAGAACCGCCAGGAGAGCCAGGAGGCCCCACTGTGCCTGTTCCCCCGCCGCTGATTCCACTGGTTGCTCCACCCAAGGTATCCAGTGCACTGAAAACATTGTCCATGATTTCGGCATACTGCATGGAGTTGGCCTGCGGATTCCCGCTTGCTGCCAAGGCCGCACTGCCGTCAGCATAGGCTGATACACCCGCTTCTACTTGGGCCTCACGTTTTTGAATCGCACGTGCTTCAAGCCAACTGTCGACAAAGTCTTTTTGGTAAACAGGGATGGTGGTGGTGTCTACCAAGTCAGATTCACCCGCGTGATCCCCTGCATCATAGCTTACCCCTGTTACACTGGCCCAGCCGGGTCCTACACTATCAAGTGGGGCAGGAGGAGGCGGTACTGCCAGTAAAGGGTTCAGGGTAATGCCTGAATTTACACTGTTGGCGGGTCCGGGAAAAGAGGGACCTCCAGAGAACAGGCCTTCATTTCCAATCACACGGGGGTCATAGATTTGGGTGCCGGAGGTGACCATGACATATTGTGTCCAACCACCAGCTCCAGCTGGCGGAACGCCGGTTGTATTCCCTGTATCCATAACCCCACTTGAGTTGTTTTTCCAGCCATAGATGCGGGTTCTTACCTGACTTCCGCCTGGAACGGCTGAAGCCTTAATTGCATAACCATCTGCTGCTGCACCCACCAGGCTTGCTGGAAGCAGGCTTACCAGACTGGAGGCCTCCATCCCTTCTGGAATCTCGGCGTAGTATCCATTGCCTGGATCATTTAAAACGAAATTTTGAGTGGTGGTTGAAGGGGGAACATTGTTCTTTTGAGCGATATCGCCTCCCCACGTGCTGCTCCAATAGGCTGAATTGTTGATATCGTAGTTTCCGATTGCGGCTGGAGCGCTAAAGGGGCCACCAGGGTGGGCCCCCCACAAATCGTAGGCGCCACTTGAACCTGTATCTGCTGTGGTATAGGTACGCGAGGCATCATTGAAAGTCCAGCCATTGCCGTCACCATCCATGTCTGAAAGGGGGTATTTATCATTGAGATAACGGCGAATATCCTGAAAGGGTTCGCCTGTACTTTTTGCGGAAGAACCAGAGAACCAATCCGGGTGAGCATAAAGGGTATCATCAATAATGGCATTGGGGGGGATCACGGGATCGCCAATCACCGTGCCAGGCAACTGAAGTGGGTCGGAAGCGCTAATATCATTGATATCACGGTTGCCTTCGGGAGTCCATTTATCGTTTGGGCGTACAGGCGCATACATACTGCGCTCCAAAACCTTGGTGTATTGACGGTTTAGCTTTTTTTTCAGGGCTTCAGCACGCAGGTTCAAGACGGCCCGGTATTCCTGATACCAGGCTTCAGAAAAGCTGTTTTGAGAGTCTTTATCAAACACACTGCCATATTCAGAGGTGTTCAGTTGAAAAAGACCACGGGAGCGGTCGTTCAGGCGGTTAAAATTACCCGCAGGATTACTATAGGTTGAGAGAACATCCTGTAATCCTCGACTAATATCCCGTTGACTTCCACCCAGGAAATCTCTAAATTGTTCGCCTGATGAACCTAATGATCCTATGGACATGGTTTACTCCTGAAAACTCCCTGAATTTCATTTTATGAGTGGAAAAAGGCACTCCAACGATCAAATACAATACGAATTTGCCCGCCCAGATCTGGGCGGAATCTTTCTGTATTGCTTAAAGTACCATCGCTATTGGCATCGGTACCTGTTCCTCCGAAACTGGGAACAAACTCCAAGAACACGCTGTTCTGAGCTTGTGAACCAGAGTTTAAGCTTGAGGTAGAGGCGATTTGAACATCATTGAAAAAACCGTTCTGATCTGAGAGCCGGAACATATCCCGCAAATAGTTTTTGCGATCAAATTCAGCAATGGCATCCCAGAGAATGCGCTCAAATTCATTTTTGGCACGGCCGTTCCGATCAAACTGTTGAATATCTGCGGTATTGCCTCCACCGCTGACAAAATCAGCGCCCACGCCATCCCATTTCTCATCGTTCAGATTGCGAGAATTGGTGGTATTGGTGTAGACAATATTCTGCGTGTCAAAGCGATTTGCTGCCACATCGGTAAAGCTATATTTATTGAGATGGGTGACAAAACCGCCCCCTGTTTCACCATAGAGTACAGCATTGTTTTGATGTACAACGTTGAGCGTGTCTAGGATTGCCTCTGTAAACCCATCATCAGGAGCCCCCTGTTGGAGAGCGGCAGTGCCAAACACTCTGAGTTGATCAAAAACCGCGTCAGACTGTGTATCAGGAGAAACGCGTTCTATGCCATCCCACATGGGCTGACCTTTGTAAGGGGCAGTGGAGGGAGCGGTATTGGTGCCCCCGCCAGAGGGCGTTGCATTTTGAGCAAAACCAGTAAAATAGTTATAGGAAACACGGGAGGCCCCTGCATCATCTCCATTGGCAGAAGTATAACCTTGTGCGCCACGTCTGGGGCCTGATTGTTCCCAATCTGTGCGGGTATCCGTCAAGGCCTTGTCAATATCGCGGGTCATCGCCGCTGTCAAATCCGTAATCAGCTGTTGGATACGGGTTCTGAGCAGGGCCTGATATTCATTCAGAAAAACAGAGGCGCTGTCATTCGCTTCATCCAAGAGCATGAAGCGGCTGAGGTGTGAAAAGGAATAGTCAACATAGGCTGCTGCGTTTCCCAAGGTGACATCACGCTTCTGAATATTGGTAGAGATATCGTTCAGCTTGAAAAGGGTGGCATCCTTTTGAAGTTGATTGGCCATAACATCAGAGCCTAAGCCAAAACTAAAACCCATGTATTGATTCCTTTCCTACGCCTGAAACGTTTTTAAGAGTGATAGAAACAGGTGAGTTTATCGAGACTGATATCGAGTCTTCCCCCATCCTGTGTACCGTTATAGGTCATGCTGATACTGCCTTGGGCCTGAGAGCCGCTGGCGAGACTTGCACTTGCAGATACGATAATATTTTTAAATAGGCCAGAGCTCAGTACTGAGCGGTATTCAATGCTTGAGACTGCATCGAAGAGCACTTTCTGAAATAGATTTTTGGCATCCTGTAAATCAGCTTCTATGCCGAGTGGGCCAGAAAAGCTATTGTTGAGTACATTTTCAGGGTTCGGGTTGGTACCGGCTCCTGCTTGATCGTCAGAGTCATCGTTTGAATATTTGAAAGTAGGTGTACCAATTCCGTTGATCCCACTGACATAGAGGACATCTGCCAGACCAGGATCTGCCTGGGTAAGCGTGGCTGAACCGGCGACACGGATACTGCGATTGGCAATAGTGGGACCATTGATCGGGGCGGCGTTGATTCCATTGCTGCCAGCAGAATTAAAGGTTACATCAAAAAGCTGATCCGGCCCAGTGGGGGCTGCCCCCAGAGCTGCGGCCTGGGTTTCCGTACGTGTGGTCATCCAGCCCATCATAAAGTTAAAGGCTGTACGGCCTGCCCCTGCGTCCTGCACAGTAGAGGTTGAGTTCCCGTTCATGGCGGAACGGTCGTTATTCCAGCGTGAGTTACTTGAACTCATGGCCACTTCAAGGTCGGCAGACAAAGCATTGCTGAGTTGGGTAATCAGGGTTTGCAGGCGAGAGTTGAGCAGCGCGCGATATTCAAACAAAAAGGTTAAATTGTCATCGTTCTGTTTATCTGTTTCTTCTTTGCGGATAATCAGCTTAGAGGTAGGGTTCCAGACGAACCCTGCGGTTGCTGCACTCATGCTGGTTGCTGTTTGATTGAGACGGGTATTGTGAATATCACGTGAGGTGAGATTCACAGAAAGTTGGCTGTTTCCAATGCCGACCATGTGTTTAAATTTCCTTTCGTTCTCTGCGCTGAAGTATAAAGACCGTCTAGGTTTGGCCTATGCGGGTAATCGATCCGACAGATCCCCAACTATAAAGCGTATCATATCCATTGGGACCAGGTACCGTTGCACTGCCAGCATAGCCCCGTCGGTCTGTCCAACGGGGCGTAAGCGCATCGCGGTATTTAATCGCCCCGCGTCCCCCCATTGAGCGCATGGTGTTTCTCATATCCAAACCGACCGTATCATGTCCCGTGTAACCGGCTTGAACGGTCCATTGGGCATAGGTTGCAACACCCGCATCCCACTGTTCACGGAGAGCTGCCTGTTCCAAGAGAAAATTCGCCAGGGCCGAAGCCAATTCTGAGATTTTCGTCGTGGTTGTTTTGCTGAGGGCTGAGAGTGCAATTGTCAGCGTTTGACTGATCAGTTTCATGGTCATACTGACCCCTAGCTCAGTCAAGCCACCTTTGCCATCAACCTTTTGGCGCAACTCAGCTGCAATTTTATTGGCTGCTTCAAAACGGCTGTTGATCAGTTGTTCTGCAGCGTCCTGGCCTTGCACGATGCTGGTGCCCAGAGCCTGATTGACTGAATTGTAAAAGCTCGGAATTTTTTCCTGGATATCCTCCTTGGCACGGAGGGCCAGGGCATCCGAACGCATTGCCTGAATTGATGGCATGATAACTGTCTCCTTTAAAAACTAAGCGTAAGGATTTGCATCCAGGGCACGAACGTGAGCCGCTGTTTGCATACGGTCGCCCTTTAGTTTGCCCAGTTCTTCATTTACCGCATCCACTTCAGCTTCCTGTTTCTGAAGATCCATGTATTTATTGACGACGTCACCCAAAGCATTTAAAAGACCTGGAATGGCGGTTGCCCAATTCACACCTTGCTGACTGCCTGAACTCATGCCGATATTGGCAATAGTTCCAATTGCGTTCAAAACAGAACCGATAAAGCGCAACTGAGCCGCTTGACGCAAATGATCAGAAGCGATTTTTTTCAGCTCTTTATCGGCAATTTTTTGATCTTCATTTTCGGCTTCACCACTGCGGGCATCTTTTTCACTCATATAAGTGGAGGTAATGCCGTTGTTGTTGCGCAGCATGCGCTGCTGTTCTACAGAGGTCAGACCCAGTTCGGATTTGGAGCGGGATTCTGCTCCAGCGCTAGACCATACATTCATGAGGAGATTCCTTCCTTTGCGCTTGAGATATAGTTCACCGAATCTTTTATCTGAATTCGGTGCTTGTGTCTGTCCATACTTAATTTATATTTAACAGATTTCTGATAACAAAAAAAAGAAATTTAATCTGATTTAAATATCTTGGATCCAATTCTTTCCTTTTTTTTGAGTCATGCGGTATCCTGGTATACAGGAGTGAATTGTAAGTATACACCCCCGATTTTTGAAATATAATCTTGATGATGCAGGTGAAATAGGACCATGACGCACTCAGAAATACTGATTAAAAACGCTTCAGAACACAATTTAAAACAGGTCAGTCTGCGTCTGCCGCGAAATCAATTGATTGTTTTTACGGGGGTCAGTGGTTCGGGGAAATCCAGCCTCGCTTTTGATACGATTTTTGCGGAGGGGCAACGCCGCTATGTAGAATCCCTTTCGGCCTATGCCCGTCAGTTTTTGGGGCAGATGCGCAAGCCCGATGTGGAACATATTGAAGGACTTTCACCTGCAATCTCGATTGATCAGAAATCTGCCAGTCATAATCCCCGCTCCACAGTCGGTACTGTAACCGAAATCTACGACTATCTGCGCCTTTTGTATGCCCGGATTGGCATTCCCCATTGCCCGGATTGTGGGCAAAAAATTCAGGCCCAGAGCCTGGATCAGATCGTGGATCAGATCCGACAGTGGCCAGAGGGAACCAAGATTGGGATTTTGGCGCCTTTGATTCGTGGACGCAAAGGGGAGTACAAGTCTTTGCTTGATGGTCTCTTGCGCGAAGGTTTTTCACGGGTTAAAGTCGATGGCGTTTTTCATGAACTGGGTGATGAAATCCCCTTGGCCAAGCAGAAAAAACACGATATTTCGCTGGTGATTGATCGTCTGAAACTCAAAGAAGAAGCGATTTCCCGTTTAACCGAGTCAATTCAACTGGCCCTCAAAAAAGCCGAGGGCTTGGTCGAGATTGAAAATCTGGAAGAGCCAGCCCAAACCCGTTTGTTCAACCAAAATCTGTCTTGTCCTGACTGCGGCTTTAGCTTTCCCGAGGTTGAGCCGCGCTTGTTTTCATTTAATAGCCCCTTTGGCGCTTGTAAAGAATGTCATGGTTTGGGAGCCCGTCAGGAAATCGTGCCTGAAAAAATTATTCCCGTGCCCAGTCTGAGTATTGCTCAAGGCGCAGTCAGGCCGTGGAGTAAAAGTTTAGATCAATCGGGTGGCAGCTATCTGCGTACCCTTTTAGAAGCCCTGCAGCGGGAAATGACTTTTGACTTAGATACGCCCTTTGAAAAGCTTCCAGAGGAAATCCAGCATACCCTTTTACACGGCTCTGAGCAGCGCATGCAGGTTGAATATCGCAGCAAAAGCGCAGGCCAAATGCAATACAGCTTTTTTACCCGCTTTGAAGGCGTGATTCCGCGTTTGCAGCGTTTGTATTCTGAAAGCACTTCCGATTCCACCCGCCAGGAAGTGGAGCAGTATATGGAAAAAATGCTCTGCCCGGTCTGTGAGGGGCGCCGTCTGCAACCTGTGGCTTTGGCTGTCAGGATTGGTGAGCACTCGATTGCAGACATTACAGGGCTTTCGATTGAAAATTTTCATGCCTGGCTTGAAAACTGTCATTTAAATCCTCGTGAGGCCATGATTGCAGCTTTGATTATGCGTGAACTGAAAGAACGCTCAGGATTTTTGCTGAATGTCGGGCTGGATTATCTGACCCTGGATCGCAGCGCCAATACCCTTTCCGGAGGCGAGGCGCAGCGGATTCGTTTGGCGACCCAGATAGGCTCTGGTCTGGTGGGTGTTTTGTATATTCTTGACGAGCCCAGCATTGGCTTGCA
Source organism: bacterium (Candidatus Blackallbacteria) CG13_big_fil_rev_8_21_14_2_50_49_14 (assembly GCA_002783405.1). Classification (NCBI taxonomy): domain Bacteria; phylum Candidatus Blackallbacteria; species bacterium (Candidatus Blackallbacteria) CG13_big_fil_rev_8_21_14_2_50_49_14. Next base: position 44,406 of record PFGG01000060.1, read on the forward strand.
CCAGCGGGACAATGAGCGCTTGCTTAAAACCCTTGAACGCCTGCGTGATTTGGGCAATACCCTGATTGTGGTTGAGCATGACGAGGATACGATTCGGGCCGCCGATCACCTGGTCGATATTGGGCCTCGCGCTGGGCGACATGGGGGAGAGGTGGTCGCTCAGGGCAGCCTGAAAGAGATCATGGGCAGTAAGGAATCCTTAACCGGACAATATCTCAGTGGCAAGAGTCAGATTGAGGTTCCGAAAAAGCGCAAAAAAGGCAATGGCCATACTTTGAGCATTCGCCAGGCCAGCCGCAATAATCTGCAAAACCTCGATCTTGAGATTCCTTTGGGGCAGTTGATTTGTGTCACCGGGGTTTCGGGTTCTGGCAAATCCACCCTGATCAATGAGATTCTGGCTCCCTGGATCTGGCATGAATTGCATCACAATACGCCGCGCCCTCAAGGCGTGCTCTCGGTTGAAGGGATCGCCCAACTCGATAAGCTGATCATTATTGATCAGTCTCCGATTGGGCGCACTCCCCGTTCAAACCCAGCGACCTATACGGGTTTGTTTACCCCGATCCGTGAACTTTTTGCCCAAAGTGTAGAAGCCAAAGTACGCGGTTTTCAGCCCGGACGTTTCAGCTTCAATGTCAAAGGGGGGCGCTGCGAATCCTGTCAGGGAGATGGCATGAACAAGATCGAAATGCACTTTTTGCCCGATGTATACGTGCCCTGTGAAGTCTGTAAAAGTCAGCGCTATAACCGTGAAACCCTGGCCGTCAAATGGAAAGACGCTTCGATTGCCGATGTGTTGAATATGACCGTTGAAGAAGCGCTTGAACATTTTGCCAATATTCCTGCGCTTGAGCGCAAGCTTCAGACGCTTTCTGACGTGGGGCTCGACTATATTCAGTTGGGGCAACCTGCCAATACACTTTCAGGCGGAGAGGCCCAACGCGTGAAATTGGCGACTGAACTGAGCAAGCGCAGTACAGGAAAAACGATGTATCTATTAGATGAGCCTACCACGGGTCTGCATTTTGCTGATGTAGCCAAACTTCTAGACGTGATTCAGCGTTTGGTGAATAAGGGCAATACTGTGTTGGTGATTGAGCACAATTTGGATGTCATTAAAGTGGCAGATCATCTGATCGATTTGGGCCCAGAAGGGGGGGATAAGGGCGGCCGAATTGTCGCGCAAGGCACGCCTGAAGAGGTCGCCCAAAACCCCGCTTCGCATACGGGGCGTTTTTTACGTCCTTTGCTGAAGCTTCCTGTGAAGGTTAAAAAAACGGTGCTAGAATCAGTATAGCCATAGATTCAAATAGGGCATTATATCTGCTGGAGAGCTGTCATGAGTGAAGATGCGCCACTTGATACCACCATTCTGTGTATTGACGATTCTCCGGATATTCTGTTATTGGCAAAAACGATTCTGAAACGTTCGGGATACAGGGTTTTAACTGCTAAAGGTGCTCAGGCAGCAATTGAGATTTTGGCCAAAGAACGTCCGCAATTGATTCTACTGGATGTGCTCATGCCCGATCTGGATGGCTATACACTTTGTCGAAAACTTCAAAATTACCCTGTTTTGGCAAAAATCCCAATTGTATTTGTCTCTGGCCAACTGAATACCGAAGCGGATCAGCTGAAGGCGTTTCAGGCCGGTGGCGTAGACTTTATTCAAAAACCCTTTGACAGTGACGAGCTTTTGGCCAAAGTTCGCCATTATCTTTCTACGGGTCAGATTTGGGAAAATAAGCTTACGAAGCCCGTGCTTTCGTCTCAACTCAAAAAAAGTGCGCACAGTTTATCTGCCTTTAAAGTCTGGCTGGGGGAACGTTTGAATTTTAGTTTTGAATCACTTGGGCAAATGGAGTTTTTGAATCTTTCTGAGACTTTTCTTTTTCTTGAAGCCCGAGGGATGACTCAGCAAGAGACGCTGAGACAGTTGGGTGAGTATTTGGATTGGTCTGTACTGGAAAAGATTAATCCGTCCCATTTGCAGTTGGGGGTGTTTCCTCTCAATTTTATTCGCAGCAATGGGGTTCTCCCTCTGCAGCCTGTTCCAGGCGAGCCTTTGACTTTTGCTTTAAGTAATCCCTTTGAATTGGCTTTAATTGATCTTTTGAGCCGTTATCCAGGCAGTGGTCGGGCCCTGGTTTCTCCTTTTGTTTTGGAACAAAGTTTGCTTGCTTCAAATGAATCGGAACCCGTACCTGATGCGCCAGTTCTGGGGCTTGTATCTGTTCCAACAGAGGTCAATTTTCAGCAAAACTTGATGGAGCCCGTGACACGTTTTCAGGATTTGGAACAGGAGCTGGTTTCACTTTTTGCGGATACGACTGAACCGGCTGCGCCGGAAGAGATAGAGGAGGAAAGTGACAAAGAGAACAGTCCCTTTATTACCCGCTTGGTGAACCGTCTGATTGAAAACGCCTGCCAGATGGATGCTTCAGATATTCATATTGAGCCTCAGGAATATGAGGTGCTTGTTCGTTATCGTATTGATGGGCAATTACGTGAAATGCACCGTCTGACGCCACGGAAATTGATTCTTCCTCTGAGTTCTCGCCTAAAAATCATGAGTAATCTGGATATTGCAGAACGTCGCATGCCCCAGGACGGGCGAATTGCATTTAAACACTACTCATCAAAAAAGCTGGATGTTGATCTACGTCTCTCGACCATACCCAGCCAGTTTGGCGAAAGCATTGTCATGCGTATTATCTATAAACAGCGCAGTCAGGTGGCGCTTACGAATTTTGGTTTTACCTCCCGTTCTCTGGCGCTTTACCGTGAGGGTTTGCGCCATCCCTATGGGATTGTTCTCAATGTTGGGCCCACAGGCTCAGGCAAGACCACAACACTCTATGCGGCTCTGAATGAGCTGAATACGCCTGATCGCAAGATCCTGACGATAGAAGATCCGATTGAATACAGTATTCCGGGCATTGTTCAGGTAGAAGCACATACTGAAATCGGACTGAGCTTTCAACGGGCCTTGAAAGCGTTTTTACGTCATGATCCTGATATTATTTTATTGGGTGAAATTCGCGATCGCGAAACGGCCAAGATCGCCATTGAGGCTTCTTTAACGGGGCATCTTGTGCTCTCAACTATGCATACCAATGATGCACCCTCTACGATTACGCGATTTATGGAGATGGATATTCCCCCTTTTATGGTAAGCGCTTCGATTGCCATGATCTGTGCGCAAAGACTGATTCGACGCCTTTGCCCAGATTGTAAGGAACCCTTTGAAGCGAGCAGTTTACAGAAGCAGCAGCTCAAAGCAGATATTAAGGAATCTTTGATCCTCTATCGCAGCAAAGGCTGCTCCAAGTGCAGTCAGAGTGGGTACCGTGGCCGAATTGGTATTCATGAGATTTTATTGCCTACTGAAATACTGCGTGAGTCAATCAGTCAAGGGCAGTGCACCACTGAAAGTGTACGCAATCTGGCTTTGAAACATTGCCAGATGATTCCTTTGTTTCAGGATGCCCAGGCCAAGGTGATTTCAGGAGACACTTCGCTTGAAGAAATCAACAGCTGTTTATTGGATCCGGAGCGCGGCAGTACCTAAGCACTGTGGTATCGTGAGTATTGAGGTATTCAACCATGACATATCAAACCCCTTTTAGCGAACAGCTGGGCCTTGAGGTTCCGCTGATCTGTGGCCCGATGTATCCTTGCAGCAATAAAGAATTGGTGGCTGCCGTCTCTGCTGCCGGAGGGTTGGGTGTGGTTCAGCCCCTTTCAATGGTCTTTGTCTATGGCGATGATTTTCGTGAGGGTTTGCGTTGGATTCGCAGCCAGACAGATCGACCCATTGGCATGAATGTGCTGATTGAAAAATCGGCAAAGGCCTATGAAGAGCGCATGCAGACCTGGGTAGAAATCGCACTTGAAGAAGGTGTGCGCTTCTTTCTGACTTCTTTGGGCAACCCCCGCTGGGTGGTTGAAAAGGTGCGTCCGTTAGGCGGTATTGTCTATCACGACGTTACCGAACGCAAATGGGCCCTTAAAGCGCTGGAGGCAGACGTCGATGGCCTGATTTGTGTGAATGAGCGGGCCGGTGGGCACGCTGGGCAACGCAGTGCAGAGCGTTTACTGGCCGATCTCAAGGATTTGGGCAAGCCCTTGATCTGTGCGGGGGGGATTGGCGACCCCCAGGCGTTTCGGGAAGCCCTGGAGATGGGCTATGCGGGCGTGCAGATGGGAACGCGTTTTATTGCGACCCAAGAGTGTAAAGCCCATGAAGATTATAAACAGGCCATTCTCAAGGCCCATGCTGAGGATATTGTTCTGACCGATCGTCTTTCTGGCACGCCCTGCGCGATTATCAAAACCCCAGCTGTTGAACGGATGGGCATCAATGCCTCCTGGCTTGAGAAAAAGTTGCTTAAAAACCGCCGCACCAAATACCTGATGCGTACGCTTTATGCCTTGCAATCGGTTTGGAAATTAAAGCAGGCGGCCTTAAAAGGCAATGGCTATAAGGATTTTTGGCAGGCTGGTAAAAGCGTTGAAACCATTCATGAGGTTTTACCTGCTGCCGAGATCGTGAAAAGCTTTGCTGCAGCGCTTGAGTCTGAAGTCTCGGTCAGCGAAACTTGAATCGTCTGCGTCTGCCCCTGATGATTGGACTGGTTTGCTTGGGAGTACTCCTATTGGGGGGATTGGTGCAGACGGGCTGGATTTTGTGGGTCGGCCTGCACGACAGCAAAGATCGTGCCAATGTTGCTTTGGTGATGGGATCTCAGGTTTTGCCCAATGGTCAGGTTTCTCCCCGGCTCAAAGCCCGTCTCGATCGGGCGTTGGAACTCTATCAGAAAAAACAGGTGGCTTTTATTCTGGTCAGTGGAGGCTTGGGCAAAGAGGGCCATGAAGAAGGTGTGGTGATGGGACGTTATCTGGTGCGCAAAGGGGTTCCCCGTGAAGATCTGCTGGTTGATACCGAAGGCTATGATACGTTTCAAACCGCCAAGAATACCTTTCAAATGCTGGAGCAGCAGCATTTGCGCTCTGTGATTGTGGTATCCAGTTATTTTCATATTCTGCGCACACAACTGGCTTTGGCAAAATGTGGGGTTAGCCCGGTTTGGGGGACGTATGCCCGGATCTTTGAATGGCGTGATTTGTATTGGTCTTTGCCCCGCGAGATTCTTGGCTATTATGGCTATTTACTGCGCCCTTGTCCCACGGGGCCAGCCCTTATGGCCCCTGCTCCACTCGATTGAGCAATCCCATATCCGTTTGTACCCCGAAGCATGTATCATGAGTGCTGTTTGTCATTTCAATTCATTTCATACGCTATCCTCTGGAACAGATCTCAGCAAAAATCGTCTAATTAAAAGTAGAAAGGAGTGTATTATGAAATTTTCAGCCATGCGTCAACATAAGAAAATAAACGCAAATTGTGAACAAATGATGCAGGAGTATCTTGAAATGATTCGCATTGGTCACGAAGCACGTGCTGCCACGATTCGAAAACGTATTGTCACCCGTTATGGCAAAGAAGTTTTTGAAATTTTGAGCACGGTGAACGATGAAACAGAAGATTAAACAAAACTCTCAATTTGATGTTTAACCGCTGGTTACGGCCAGCGGTTTTTCAATGCCTGCGTTTTCAGCTTCTTCAGCCAGAACGCTGACGAGCAGTAAAATCAGGGTCAGCCAGATAGAGACCGCCAGAAGTAAGTGCACAATCTGAATCAGACCCGGGGCAGCCAAAAGAATATTGCTGAAACCCACCAAGAATTGGCAAATCGTAAGCGTGGTCAGCAAGCTGCCCAAGCGCATCCGGGGCCCTTCTTCATGATCTGCACGCAACGAAGAACTCAGAAAAAGCAAATAAAAAGCCAGACCTACTGCCAGAATCGGATGTATCAGGCGCAATTGTACCAGAAAATGCGTGCTGCCAGAGAGATCTTCCTGTAAACGGGCAAAAATACCTCCCTCTACAAAAATAGTCGTGGGAAAGAGTGTGTCCCCCAAGGCGGTCACAGCGCCACTCATGCCTGTGACGATCAGGGCAGCCATGGCCAGTAGAAGGGGCCATTTTGCCTGTCTGTTTTGGTTCCAGGCCAAGGGGGCAGGGTGAGCCGACCACCAGGCTACGAGTGCTGAGGTTGCTGCCAGGGTAAAGGTATTGATCAGGTGCAAAGCCGCTGTAATAGCGCGGGCTACGGAGGTATTCTGGGCGACCAGTTCAAATTTCACCAGACCGGCTCCCAAGGCCGCCTCACTGAGCAGAAAGAAAAGGGTCAGGGCTGCAGCTTTGCGAACAGCATGCTGTTTGGGAAAAAGTTTCCAGGCCCAGATCATCATCCCCAGAACCAGAGGCAGACAGAGGCCACTGGTCAGTCGGTGGGTAAATTCAATCAGGGTTTTGGTATTGGGTGCAATTGGCAAAACAACGCCATTGCAGGTGGGCCAATGATTGCCGCAGCCAGCGCCAGCCCCACTGATGCGTACCCAGGCGCCCCAGAGAATGACACCCACCAAAAAAGCAAGCAGGCCCCAGGCGTAACGTGTAAAGGCTGGTGAGGGTTGTTTCATAGCTGTTTGCTCCTGCCCATACTATAGCAGATTCACTTTTGTCTCAGGCAGAAGATCGTCTGGATTTAGAAAACAAAGACTTCGTTGTTTTGACCAGGATAAGCCAGTTCCTGAATGGTATAACCGCCATCAGGACTGAGGTTGATTTGGCTGATCGCGTTTTGACGATCATGAGAAACATAGAGTACGGAAGCATTGGGAGATAAGGTCAAATAACGGGCTTCTGAAGTGCGCAGTTCAATTGGTGGCAGGCGTTTCATTTGGGTGCCCTGGAGTTCGTAGCGGTGAATTTTATTGTCGATTGTGGCATAGAGAAAGCGACCATCACGACTGATCACGCTGTTGTAGAGGATCCCCACGGCCTTTTCAGAGCTGATTAAGTTATTGCTGGCCCCCGAGGCGATATCATAGGAATAAATTTCAACTTCACCTTTGAGCTGGTGCAGAGCATAGAAATAGCTTGCATCGGGTGAACTGAGGCCAACATTGTTGCCAAAGGGAATGCCGTGGTCGAAGGATTGCACATTGACCACCCGTTTTTGAAGGATATCGATCGTGGTGCGGGTGATTTTATCTTCATCAAATGCCACAGATTGAACCAGATTGGGGCTTCTGCCCCATTCCAAATTGCCTGTGGCAAAGTTTTGTACAATATTCTGCCAGCCGCCCTGAACCAGGTTGAGGCTCATTAACTGACCCTGCCCCTGGCGCGTGCCTGCAGCATAGAGTTGACCGTCACGCACGAGAAAGTCACTGGGCCAAAGCCCGGCCTGAGAAAAAGAGGCCACCCGGCGGATCAGCAGTTTTTCAATATCTACTTCAAAAAGACTGAAAAGAGGCTGGGTATCGCCTTCGCGGCTGCTGAGATAGAGCTTGCGCTCCTGCTGAACTCCATCCACAGAAAGCACCTGGCCTGGCACAAAAACAGAGCGTACCGTATGGCTGCTGAGATCCATGACTTTGAGCATGGTGAATCCCCCACTGCCAGGTTCCATGGCGCAGAGAAAGCGATCCGGTGTACTGCGGGGGCGTGCCGCTGCAGCCTGAAGTATTGCGGTGCTTTGCGCGTTGGGTACAGGTGTTTGACAGGCGCTGAGAAGTGAGGTGATGCTTAAAGCCAGCAGAGCCAAGCGTTTCATTTTAGTTTACCAAGCCCGCCAGACGGTAACGGTCTTTCAGATCCCGGTAAATATCCTGCCAGCCATTATTGGCTGCGGTTTTGATCACGAGTTGTGCTTCTGAAGGGGTGGTTCGGGCGCTGCTGACCACACTGCCATTGCGTTTAATCGTGGTTTGGGCAACGACAGCAAACCCATCAAGCGGACGACGCACGAGGGAATGCTCAGCCGTTTCACCATTGTCGTGGGTCAGGGTAATCAGCAACTCTGTACGATCGGCAGAATAGCTGTAACGTGCGTCTGTAATCGCACGTGTGCTGGGGGCTGATGCTGCATTGAGCAGTTGGGGAGTGTTTGGGGTGCGAAGTGCTTGTACATTATTATTACAGGCCACCAGACTCATGCCGAGAATAAGAAAACCAGAAGCTTTTTTCAACATGGTCATTTCTCCTGAAATATGATCATAATTTAATAAAATCTTAGCATAAAATTAAATCTTTCGCAAACTCAGGCCCGCCCCAGGGCTTGCTGTTTGGCCTTGCACTATGTTTCTGGCTGAAGGGCTGAAACTTCAATATTCTGATAATAATGTTGAATAATCTCAGTTGCGCTTTTTCCATCAGCAGCCATTTGCCGGGCACCCCATTGAGACATGCCCAGGCCATGCCCCCAACCGCCCCCTGAAAAAACAAATTCCTGAGGGGGGGTTCCATTGCTTTGCGGGGTCCAGAGTGTACTGGAAAGACCTGCAGCAAAACGGAATTTATTTGCATCTGCTTCGGCCTGTCCTTGGCTGCCTTTAAACAGAATACGTTTGGCCCGGCCTTGGGGTGTTTTTTCAAGAATTTCAATTTCACGCAGACGGCCTACGTTGAGGCCCAATTTTTTGAGGGCTCCCTGCAGTTGAGCCTGGTTCATGGTCTTGCTCCAGCGATAGCGGGGAGCTTCCTGATCAAAATCTTTGACGGGTTGGATATAGGGCAGGTCTGTGCCCCAAACTTCCTGTGCGGAGTCGGTCATGCCCCCAGAACATGAAAAAAACAAGGCGGTAATGGGTTTGCCCTGATAGGTAATGATTTGGTTCTGGGTGGCTTTGACGGCCTGACTGGAACTGGGTTGCTCGCCTTGAATGCCGGTATACATTTGGTCTGAAGTATCGGCATTCATATCAAAGCCCAGGGCTTCACGTTTGCGCCAGTTTGAAACCGCATAGGTGCGAGCGGCCATGGCTTGGGCTTTGAGGCTTTCCAAGGGCCAGGAAGCAGGGCTTTCAGAGGGCACGACGCTGAGCAGATAGTCTTCAAGCATCACGGTATTGATCAGATTGAAACTTGCTGGGTTTTCAGGGTGGGGGCGAATTTCTAAACTGCCCCGGTAGCGACTGCCATTGATGGAGACCCGATCTGATTCATTTTCGAAACGTAAAACCCCTTCAAAACTTCCCAAATCCTGACCTTCAGCAGTTTTAATCTGAAAACCGCCGGCTTGGGCCTGAATTTGAAAGCGTGTATTTTCGAAATATCCCAAGCGGACCGTGCCTTGGGGAGTATCCACGCATAAATTGCCTTTTTCAACTGAAAAACTTGCTTGTTTTTGGGCCAGGGAGACGCCAATCCGCAAAGGGGTGACTGAAAAATCAGGCAGGCTTTCCATTGTCGGAGAAACATGGTTAATCTTTTGCATTTCCTGAAGCCAGGCTTCGTGGCTGGCGAAGAGATCTGCGCCTGGCCCTTGAAGGGCGCTTGTGTCAATCTGGAGACGGTCTTGCGGGGCCAGGGTTGCTGGAATGCCTGAAAGGGTGGGTTTTGACTGGGGGCTTTGCAGGCCTCGAACGCCCGTCAGAAGCGGGGGAAGAAGAGCTGAAATGCGAAAATTCATGTTCTTTTCAAGACCAAAGACCGGGATGCCCCGGTCTTTGGTTCGCTACTTTCTTAAGGGGTGGCGCCAGGCACGGCCTTGCGACTGATGATTTGCTCATACATGGTCATTTCCGGTGCTGTGGGCTGATAGCCTTGGCGGAAACGGTTGAGCAATTCAAGTGCCCATTGCAGTTCAGGATCGGCGGCTCCGATATTGACCATGACGCTGCCTGGGGTCACAGGGGCGGGCTGACCCACCTGGGGCTGTGCAGGAGCTGTAGGTGCTGTCGGGGCTGCTGGAGCCGTGGCTCCACTTTGCTGCATGCGGTTATAGATATCGGTATAAGCTGCGATTTCCTGTTCGTTGGCCTGATACCCCTGTTGTACCATCTGCTGCAGCTGCATGGCCCACTGAATTTCCTGTTGGCTGGGGGCTTGTACGCCCGCGGGAGCGGCAGGAGCAGTGGGGGCGGCAGGCCCTACGGGCTGTTGGGGCTGAACAGCAGGCTGCTGGGCTTGAGCCTGTTGTTGCGCCAGCAACTGTTGATAACGCGCATAAATTTGGGTATAGGCATCCACTTCCTGTTGGGTGGGCTGATAGCCTTCAAACTGAACCTTGTGTTGCAGTTGCAAGGCCCAGTCAATTTCAGACTGGGTGATATCGCCAGACGGTGCGCTGACGGGGGCCGTGGGGGCAGCCGGTATTGTTGAGGCGACCCCAAAATTGGCGAGCTTCATTTGAATTTCATTGTATTGTTGCAGTTCCTGAGCTGTGGCACGAATGCCTTTGGCCATTTTGTCCTCAAGTTGATTGGCCCAATGGATTTCATCCATGGTGGCACCTCGCTGGGGAGCCACAGGCTGTTGGGGTTGCTGAGGTTGACCCGGAATTGTCTGCACAGGCGGTTGCGGTTGTGTGGGCTGGGCGGGCGCCGCAGGCTGTTGCTGCTGGGCCTGATAACGGGTATAGATATCCGTGTAACGGGCAATTTCATGCTGGGTGGGGCGATAGCCCTGGGTATCGATCCGCTTTTGCAGATCCATGGCCCATTGCAGTTCTTCCTGACTGACGGTTTTGTCTTCTACCACGGGTGCGCTGACACCGGGATCATAGGCCGGTTTTTCTGGTTTGGCTGGTTGCGAAGGTGCTGTTCCAGGATTGGCCGGTTGGCTCTGATAACGGGTGTAGATGTCATTGTAGCGATCGGCTTCGGCCTGGCTGGGGCGATAGCCTTGAACAATCCGATCCTGCATTTGCGAAGCCCAGTCCAGTTCTTCCTGGGTGACAGGACGCAATTGCCCAGAGGGTTGAGGCATGCTGGGGCTGGGAGCAGGTTGTTGCGCTGCATAGCGTTTCTGAATATTGTCGTAGGCTGCAGCCTCTTGAGGGCTGGGGCGATAGCCTTGAACAATCCGATCCTGCATTTGGGTGGCCCAGTCCAGTTCCTGTTGCGTAACTGCACCCTGAACCGGAGCTGTGGGGCTGGGAGCATAAACAGGTTGTTGGGGGGGCTGTACCATGACGGGCGGTGCGACCGGCTGTTGAGGAACCGGCATTTGCGGAGCCCCATTCATTTGCTGGCGGGCCTGAATATCCTGGTAACGGTCATATTCCTGCTGGCTGGGTTTATAGCCAAAATTTTGCACGCGGGTCATCAGATTCTGAGCCCAGAGCAAGTCTTCCTGAGAAACAGGCAGGGGATTGGTGGGGCCGGGCTGACCTGAGAGTTTGCGACTGACCACGGACTGCAGTACAGACTGCATTTGGGGCGTGGCAATATCAGAGACTGCAGGTTTGCCATTGGCATCAAGATAGCCGTCATTTAGGCCCATTTGAACCTTGAATTCTTTGACAGCTTCACCGGTGGCATAACCATAAATGCCATTGACATTGGCTTTGATACCGGCAATATTCAGTTTCTGCTGCAGGTCGCTGACACGGGTTTTATCGCCACTTCCGGGTTTGAGAGTGGCGGGGTTATTGTCTACATCATTTTGAAAGACTTTATAGGCGCGCAGATTGTCATCGGAACGGTAAACATCGTTGAAATAGGATTTCATCTTATCAAACAGACCCACTTCAACGGCAGGAGCGGGTGAGGGCATGGGCATCTGAGGTGAGAAGCGGGCCTGATCAGCCCCATAGGCAGGCTGGGGATAGGGAGCCTGCGGCTGAACATATTGTTGCGGGTAGACCGGCGGCGGACTGCCTTGAACCGGTACCGTTGTTGCCATCGGTATTTGCGGGTTGTTGTAGTTCACATTGCCGTTGAACATGATAACCTTCCTTGCGCTATAGCTAATCTCCATTATACTATAGGCAACTGATCCAGATTTCTTTCTAATTTTTGCCTAAGTTTTTGTTAAGAAAAGATCTAATTTATTATTTTGAGGGCTTCCCTTGCCACTTTTAGATCCGACGATCTCCTCTCGCCATATAAGATTCCGTCCCTTCTTGAAAGGAATCGGTATCCTGATGATTTTTTTATTTTTCATCGCTTTAGGCGGCGTGGCTTTGATCTTAAAAGGAGATCTCTGGTTGAATAGGCCCTCTTTGAGACGCTATCCGATTCAAGGGCTTGATGTTTCTGCGCATCAGGGAGAAATTGACTGGCCTCAAGTTGCAAAAGGACCTTGGAGTTTCGTCTATATCAAGGCCAGCGAGGGAGGCGATTTTCGTGACCCGCGTTTTGCTCTGAATTGGCAGGGGAGTCGTGAGGTGGGGCTTTTGCGCGGAGCTTATCATTTTTTTACTTTTTGCCGCAGTGGGTCAGAACAAGCGCAAAATTTTATTTCACTTTTGCCTTCTGAACCCGATTTACTTCCGCCCGTCGTTGATCTGGAATTTGGGGGCAATTGCAAAAAACGTCCCAGCCAACAAGCCTTGGTGAAGGAAGTGCAGATCTTTTTAGACCAAGTTGAAAAACATACCCATCAAAAACCACTTCTCTATGTCACGGATACCTTTGCCAAAACCTATCTGAAACAAAACGCTTTTTCTGATTATTCCCTCTGGGTGCGAGATATTCTGCGCGAACCTGTTCTATTCAATCAGCGGGTTTGGCTTTTTTGGCAGTTCAGCAATCGGGGACGCGTAGCCGGTATTCAGGGGTTTGTCGATCAAAATGTTTTTGCCGGCAGTCCAGCCGAATTCAGGCGTTGGTATAGACCCCAATCTCAGTGAACCCAGCGTACCTTGGTCAAGGCCAAGCGGATAGAAGCATCTTCTTTGGCATAGGCATTGAGGGTTTCCTGGGCAAAGGTTTGCCAGTCAATTTCATAATCGGCTAAGCCGCGGGTTGAGACGGGGGTATTGGCACTTGAAATATTGATGCCAAAGTGAATCAAGCCAGAAACAGGGCTAACGGTGGCAATTGAAACCGAAAGTTTGTTTTTGGCGTCATAGAGATCATCCCCTGAACGCCGAATCTGGTTTTGACCGTGGGCGTGAAGTAAATTTTGAATCTGAGCAGTAAGCAGACGTTGGCGCAAGACCATGGTTTCGAGGGGTGTTTGGAAATGTTCAATCAGAAAATGTAACATCAGTTCACTGAAAATAGGGGCATCGGCGTGAACATCTTCGAGGTCTACCATGTCATTAAGTTGTACACGGCAGGGGCCAGCAAAGGCGACCATGGCGTCGCCACGCAGGCCAAAGTGGTTGTAAATGAAATGAGAGGTCAATTCTGGGCCATAATAGGGCAAGGGATCGGTGTGGAGGTGGATATGCATGCGGGCTCCTTGGTTTGCTGCCTGATCAGAAGTCAGTTGGCACTTATTTAAGGCTATAATTTAATTAATACTATAACTCAGAAAAGGTGAGCACTATTTTCAGACAGTCTATTCTTCGGGTGTATCTGGCTCTTTTCCTGGTCTTGAGCATCAGTTTAGGTGCCATTGCTGAAGGCCTGCCTTATAACGATATCGATTATAAGCATTGGGCGGCTTTGGAAGCCAAAGTCATGTATGACAAGAGCATTATGCGCGGCGTGACCTACGACCGTTTTGGCGGAGATCTGCCCTTAACCCGTTTTCAATTTGCTGAAGTGCTCGACCGCATGCTGGGTTCGAAAGTGATTCCCAATACGACTGTGCTGATTATTTCGGATGTCTTGCCCGATAGCCGTGAATATAAATTTATCAACCGAGTGGTTCAAGCGGATTTGATGACGATGGAAAGTGGCCTGTTTGAAGGCTTGCGCCCAGTGAACCGCTATGAGTTTGCCCAGAGTATGGATCGCCTTTTGACGTATTTAACGGCCTCTCCCCCCATGCCCCGTGAAAAAAAGATCGAATTCAAAGATGTCGATCGCGAACATGAAGAAATGGTGCAAAAGCTGACCAATACCTGGCAATTAACCAATGGCTATGCCGATGGAAAATTTCGGGGTACGAGTAAAATTACCCGCTATGAAGCCCTGATCATGGTTGCCAAGGCCGCGGGCTTACTCTATGAAGATGTGAAGCAGGCTTTGGCGCAGCCCCGTCCCTCGCCTCCGCTGGAGCAGTTGATTGAAACTTCAGCGCCTTCTACTGGCAAGCCACCGGTGACAGGGGCACCACCCGCCACCGGGCAACCTGTTGATAATCTGACGGCCATAGAGCAGCTTTTAAATGCCTCTGGCAATCCTCCCTCGAGCTCTGCGCCGACTTCTCCTCCTGCAAGCACGAAACCCTTGCCCACGCCTGTGCCAACCCAAAGACCGGTGCCGACACCGACGCCAAAACCTTTGCCTACACCCAAACCGACACCCGTACCCACCGCAAAACCGGCAAGTGCCAAACCCAGTACTCCGGCTGGAACCCCCAAGCCTGTCAGTACAGGGGGCTCGACCTTGGATGAGCTTGAAAACCTCTTGAACGGAAGCTCTAAACCCAGCGCCAAGCCCACGGCAAAACCGACTGCCAAACCCAGTACCGCTCCAGCCACTCCCAAGCCTGCGACCAGCGCAGATCTTCAAGCGCTTGAAAATCTTTTCAATCCAGCGGCTTCTTCTGCTCCTCCCAGTGTTTTGCCTTCACCCAAGTTAAGTGCCAAACCCACGGTTCAGCCTTCGCCCAAGCTGAGTGCCAAACCCACGGTTCAGCCCTCGCCCAAGCTGAGTGCCAAACCCACAGTTCAGCCCTCGCCCAAGTTAAGTGCCAAACCCACAGTTCAACCCTCGCCCAAGTTGAGCGCCAAACCCACGGTTCAGCCTTCGCCCAAGTTGAGTGCCAAACCCACGGTTCAGCCCAGTGCCAAACCCAGTGTGGTATCCCCCAGCCCCAAGGCCACTCCTGTACCTAAACCCAGTAAATCACCTGGCGATCTTTCTCTGGAGGATCTTGAAAACCAGCTTAAGAATCTCAGTGCCAGCCCTGCGCCGATGGCCAGTAAGGCTGCTCCCAGTGCTGCGCCTACCCTGAAGCCTGCTGACCCTGACAGTTTGGTGAATATTCCTCTGCCCACGGCCAGCAGCACGCCTGTGCAAACGGTGATGGCCAGCCCTACTCCCAAACCCGCAGGCAGTGCTTCTCCCGTTTCAAGTGCTTTGGCTCCGCTGCATAACCGTATTCTCTTGACCGGCACGTATAAACTGCTCTATGAAGAGCGGGTTCCCGCCTCGATCAAAGAGGGCTTAAAAATGAACGATGCAGAGCAGACAGTCAGTGGCAGTGCGGGAATGGCTGGAAATCTCAATACCCTGATTTGGTTCGGTGCTCCGCAAACAACCTTGGGTAATTTGGGGCTTGCACTGGATATCAGCTCTCTCAGCGGATTTGACTATACCAGCAATGTCGGCAACCAGAATGGCACCCTTACCGAATTGGTCAATGCTGACTTGGCCGTTTTGTATAAACTGGTCAGCAGCTCAAGTTTTGACCTGGCAGCTGGTTTGGATGGCTATTACCGCATGACCGGTAGCAGCAATGACCCACGTAATCATTATTTTCTGGCTGCCCGTTCGTATATCGGCGCGGGTCTGCGTCTCCAGGCGGCTTATCAAATCTTTGAACCGCTTTCACTTGAGTTTAGCGTTGCGCCGCACTATGTTATGCAGGACCTGAGCAATATTCAATTGGCAGGCTTGCCGCTCAGCCGCTGGGATACCCTGATCAATTTCATGATCAATTGGGATATGTTCAGTATGGGCCAGAGTAAGGTTTCGCTTAATCTGGGCTATCAGGGGCTTCTGCTCTTTGATTTGGGTTCAGACGCCAGCCAGATCTACCATGGCGTGACCTTTGGTACAGGATATAACTTCTGATCAGGTATACTGGGAGAGCGGCTCAAGAAACCGCTCTCTGACCTGAATCATGAAGGATAGCCAAACGTGTTTTCGCAATATCAGCAGCAAAAAGTTTTGATCCTGGGCGGCCTGGGATTTATTGGCAGCAACCTGGCTCAGCGCTTGGTGGCTGTTGGAGCCAAGGTGACACTTGTCGATAATTTCTTGCCCGATCATGGCGCCAATTGGTTTAATCTGGATGGCATCCGTGAGCAGGTTCAAGTACATCTTTCTGATTTGCGCCAGGCAGAGGCGCTGCGTGAATTGATCCGCGATCAGGCGGTCATTTTCAATATTGCAGCCCAAACCAGCCATTCTGACAGTATGCGGGATCCCTTTCTGGATTTGGATATCAACGCCAAGGGCAATCTCACTTTGCTGGAGGCCTGCCGTGCGGTAAACCCTGAGGCCCGGATTGTTTTTGCGGGTACGCGAGCGTTTTATGGGGCACCCCCCACTTTGCCCGTGAATGAAGCTTCTCCGGTTTTGCCACGGGATATTTACTCGATCAACCGTTTCGCAGCTGAGCAATACCATTTTATTTATCATCTGCATTATGGTTTGCCGGTAACATCACTGCGGATTGGCAATATTTATGGGCCTCGGGCCCAGATGCAGCATCCCAAGTACAATGTTTTGAACTTTTTCGTCAGGCTCGCACTTGAAGACCAGTCGATCAAAATCTATGGCGATGGTATGCAAATCCGTGATTATCTGCATGTGCAGGATGCCTGTGAGGCGATGCTACTTGCCGGATTACACCCTGCAGCCGTGGGGCAGATCTTTAATATTGGGGCGGGTTTTGGCTCGGCCTTTATTGAGCTTGCCCGTACGATTATTCGCCTGGCGGGTTCTGGTCGGATTGAACAGGTTGAATGGCCTGCGGGCAGTCGCAATTATGACGTGGGTGATTTTGTGATGGAAATTGGCAAAATTCAGAATGATCTCGATTGGCAACCCCGACGGAGTCTTGAAGAAGGGCTTCAGGATACACTTGAATTCTATCGAAAAAATTATCATTACTATTGGTAAAGGAATATAAACAATGAAAACTCTGAAATATACTTTTGCATCCCTGGTTCTGGCTGCTTCCTGCCTCTGTGCTGGTGCTGCCCAGGCATCGACCATGCCCAAAGCTGAGGTGGATCAATCCTCTTTTGTCTTTGCGCTGGGTCCCAGTATTGCTTTTGACTTTAAACTCGCGCCCCAGGTTTCTCTGGGCGGATCACTGGGCTTGCCTTTTCTGGTAGAAGGCTTTAACAATGGCATTAACAGCCGCTATGACGTGCGCGTCATGTATCGCTTTCTGCAACAGGGTGGTTTTTCATTGAGCGGTATTTTTGGGGTTTGGGGCAATGCCAATTTCAGCAATACCACGCTTTCGCGCTGGGCAGGTTTGGAGTTGGGCTTGGGTCTGGCCTATAAATTTACGCCTCAATTGACGGGACGCTTGAACCTGGCTGGCGGTTATAATTTCTTTGGCCGGGGCGGTAGTTTTAATGATTATTATCCGCCCTCCGGTGGGTTTGAATTGGGTTATAAATTCAATCCCAATCTTGAAGGCACCTTGGGTTATAACGGCCAGGGGGATATTTTTGGCCTGCGCTGGAAGATTTAAACTGCTTGAGGGGGAGTCCCTTGCGGTGCTCCCCCTTCTTCTTAAAAAATGTCAAGTTCCCTGCTTTGATGTCTCGTCGATCTGGGCTATAGTAAGTATTAAGTCTAAAAAAACAAGGAAGTCTTGCTTTATGAAAAAAATACTACTGGCCCTCGTTCTTTCCACTGGTTTTGTTACAATGCTGTCTCCTTCGGCTTTTGCTGACCATCATATGCCTGCCCAGGGGGAGGGGCAACGCAGCCTGGTGATGAAGTTTTACGACGAGGTCATGAATCAATTTAAGCTCGATGTGGCTGATAAATACATTGCGATGGACGCCATCGACCATGATGCCCAGATGGATCCCCAAAAATCAACACTTGAGAATTTCAAGATGTTTATGACGATGATGCATACCGGCTTTCCAGATATGAAGATCAAGGTCGAGGACGTGATTTCTGAAGGAGACAAGGTCGTGGTCCGTTTTCGCCTGACAGGCACCCACAAAGGAATGTTCATGGGCATGAATGCGACCAATAAGCCGATCGATATGATGGCTGTCGATATCTTTCGCATGGCCAACGGCAAATTCATCGAGCATTGGGGTTTTATGGACTCGGGCATGATGATGCAGCAGCTTGGCATGATGCACTAAATACAGCGCGGAGTCAGCAGATTTTCAAGGTTTCAAGTCACTCAGGCGTGAAACCTGTCTGCGCTTCGGATATGCCTCCACCCCGTTTTTTCAATTTTGATCAGGTTTGAAAGCTCAGAAAATTCAGGTTTCAGATGCGGTTTTCAATTCTTTAAAAAGCCACTCAAGTTCCCATCTTTTTCCTGGCTGTACAAATACCGGTCTTTCACATCGCCCCATTTCAGGCCGCGTTCCTGGCTGAAAAAGCGTTTCAGCTTTTCACTTAAATCAGGCACGACCACCGCCTGAAGAGGTTTTAACTGCTGCAATTGGCGGGCATTGCAATAATGGGGGGAGCGCATCAGTTCGGCTTCAAAAGCCTGGATATTCAGGGGGGCATTGCTGAAGAGGGTATAGCCCGGAAGCGCGCTGTCGGGAACCAGACAGAGATAGAGCGCGGGCCAAAGACTTTGCGCGATCTGGGCCAGATAGTCTTCGTTCAGTTTTTCACCTACCAAGTCTGAAATAGCCTGATCACGCCCCAAAAATTCAAAACAGGGTGTATTCAGGGCTTTGCCCACCACGCGTACCCTGTCCCCTAAGCGGTAGCGCAAAAGCCCTGATTTTTGGCTGATAATCAGCTCATAGCTCTGGCCGATCTGAATTTGATCCAAGAGAAGAATCTGCCCAGTATGATCTAAAAACTCAAAAAAAACCTGGGTGAGCAAGGGCAAAAACAAATGGTATTTTTCGGAAGGAAAACTGATCGGGGCTTCGGTTGCCAAGAGGCCTTTTTCCTGCACATGGCAGTGGGGGAAAAGACGTTTCAGTTCTTCAAAGCCGGTGCGGGCATTTTGAGCCCCCCAGCAGGAGATCAGTTTTAGGGTGGGAAAAAGGATTTGCCAATTGGGTTCAGTTTTGCGCAGTTCAGTCTGTTTATCAGCGGGCAAGGCACCGGTTTGAAAGTGCAGACCCGCGATTTTGTGTTCTGTTTTTTGCCCTGCTTCAAGCAGCATTTCGCGGTGGTTTTGAATAAAGTTCAGCAAGGAGAGCAAAAAGCTGGGAGACCAGATCGAGATGATTTCAAGATCTTCTGCTGCCAGCAGGGAAAGCGCCAAAACTTTAAAAAAATCATCGGGGTTTTTGAGCTTTTTGATGTGCGGAGAGACCAGGGCAAACTGACGAAAGAGCCAGGCTGTGGGGCCGCTCAAATAATCGCTGTCGTCGCTCAGACCTTCGTTCGTTTCATGAAACTGGGGCGAAATGCTGAAATAAAGTCGGCCTCCTTTCAGAGCGGGGCCATGCGTGAGAAAATCATGGGCCCATAAAACAAAGAGTTGGGTAAAACTGGCGATCAGTGCGGGGGTATAGGGAATGAGCTTTTGTGCGCCACTGGAGCCACTGGTCGGCTCATAGGCCCGTGGCCTTTGGCGGCTGAGAAAGCCTCTTTCGCTGGTTTTGGCGGCTAAAATCCGGGGGGCAAGATCCTCATAGGAGCGCAGGGGCAATTGGCGAAACCTCGCGTAATCATGAATGCCTTTCAGGCTGCTGGCCTTCAGAATGGCTTGCAGGGTTTGATTTTGAGCTTGAGAGGGCGTTTGCAGGGCACGTTCAAATCGTTTCCAGCTCCAGTCTGTGGCCCAGCGGAAGAGCGTGAGCAGTCCTGCCCGGCTCATTCGGTTTGCCCTGTCGCTGGAGCACTGAAGACCTGGCTGATCTGGGCATCGGTCTGCATGGGCAGAAAAACCCCGTCTTCTACCACCACACCGGGGCCCAGGCGTGAGCCCGCGCCTAAAAAACAGGCCTTACCAATCTTGGTTTTTTTAACGAAAAGCCGCATCTGGCCTTTGTGGGGCAGAATGACATGCCCGATCAGATGCACCTGGTGGCCAAACAATACCTGATCGCCAATCTCAACCAGGGGGCGGTCGTCGATTTTTATATTGGGAGTCCAGTAAATGGCTTTGCCAATTTTTGCGCCCCAGAGCCTTAACCAGGCGCTGTAAAGCCCTGGAATCAGTCGTAAAAAGGCTTCCAGCCAGGGGCAGGCGAAGTAAATCAGCTGAATCTGATGGCTGCCCCACCAGGGATTGTATTGCCGCTCACTCAGGTTATAGCGCCCTTCTTTCAAGGGGTGAAAGAGATTGAGCAGGCGAAAGCAAAGCAAAGGATAGAGATAGGGAAAAAGCAGAAACAGCAAAAAACGAGGCAAATTGGGGGCCTGCAGCAGAAAAAAGAACGTGCTGCCCCATAAAACCAGCACCGAAAGCGGAAAAAAGGAAAGCAGGGTTGAGAGCAAGGTCATGGCTGAAAGGGAAAGAGCAAGGTTTGCCAGGGACGCAGATGGGATTGTACCCCCAAGCGTTCGGGGTAATCGGTTTCTGCGCTGTAGGTGCCGTGCAGGCGATCAAAGAGATTGAGATTGGCGCCAAAATTATAATTGAGCCTGGCGGAATGGTGCCAGGCGTGGTTGAGGGGCGTCATGAGCAAAAGCCAGCGGGAAAGCCAGTTTTGTAAGCCGGTTTGGTTTTGCAGCAGGTTGGAGTGTTTCCACATGTCCAGGCAGGCGGTCAGGGCCATGGCGCTTATAAAACCGCTGTTGAGATTGGTCAGATAGAGCAGCAGACCATTGACCCAGAGATAGAGAATTAAAAAGCTGGTCCAGAGGGTATTGCGCGAGGTGGCCATGACATCCATTTGGGTGACAGTATGGTGCACCACATGTACCGGAAAAATTTTTTTGTGGTGAAAAAGGCGGTGATTCCAGTAATAGAGATAATCAACCCCTATAAAACAAAGCAGAAATCCCGCCCAGTTTGAGAGTTGCCAAAGCCCCTGAGCTTGGGGCCAGAAGTATTTGAGCAGGGCAAAGACCCCGGCCATGCGCAGAAAGGGAATCAGAAACCCTTGAATCAGCAGATTGCTGGTATCCAGCCCCCATTCAAAGGGGCTTTTCTGACGCAATTGGGCACGGCTTTTGGGGTTGAGCAGCAAGCAGGCAAAAAGCAACCAGAATACGGCCAGTTCCAGCATCAGATCCAGAACTCAAAATCATGTTGCTGTTCGCCCAGTTCAGCGGGGTTTTGCCCCTTGGCGATCGCGTTGCGCAGCGATTCAATCAAAACATGGACGATGTCTGCCGTGGAGTTTGAAAAGCGTTCGCCGTATTTGTGGATCACTTCCATTTGGGTATCGAGCACTTCAATGTCTTGATCAATGACGCTCTGGCCTTGGTAGCGTACGATCGGGCCGGCAAAGGGGGTGAAAATGCCGAAACGGTAAGTTAAATCGGTATAGACATGGGTTAACTGGTCGTTGACGGGTGTGCTGTGCGAGGTGATATAGAACTCTTTGCCCGGTGAGAAAATATACTCCACGCTGGTAATATTGGGCACATGAAAATAATCGATGTGAATGATTTTTTCTTTTTTGGGGTTGAGAAAAAATGAAAACCAGCCCATATTGTCGGTTTCATTGCGGTAATCCACTTTCACCGTGCCATTTTTGCGGGTGACGGTGGCATCGACCTTTTCATCGCGGCTGACCCTGAAAATTTTATCGTGCACAAAGACGGTATGGGGGACATCGACATAGTTTTCGGCACAATTGGTGACATTGTTTTTAAAGACATTGAAAAGCCGTTGGGTGCGGTAACCGGGTTCACGGTAATGGGGCATGCGAAAGGGGCCGGATTGAATGTCGGGATGGCTTTCCAAGCGTACATAAATAAAATCATCCTGTTCAAGCACGTCAAAACGTTTGGCACAGCGTGATTTAAGCGGTTTGAAATTTTTACTTTCAGAGGGAATCGCGACGACCTGGGCATTTTTGTCAAAAACCCAGCCATGGTAAGGGCATTGCAGTAAACCATCCTTGACATGGCCCTGTGAGAGCTTGAAATTGCGGTGTGGGCAGCGGTCTTGAAAGGCAACGGGTTTGCCTTCTTCATCTCGGAAGAGGGCGATCCATTCATCCAGCACAATGCGTTGCAGAGCTTGGTTGGCCTTGAGTTCATGGGATTGGCAGGCAATATACCAATAATTTTTATAAGAGACCTGCATTTTGGTTTCGGTTTGCATTTATTTGCCCAGATAGTTCAATTTGACGGGGCCGCTCAGTTTGAGTTGGCAGGAGAGCCGGCAGTGCTCCCGTTCAGCGTAGATTTCAAGTACTTCGGCTTCTTCCTCTCCCAGGGGGGGAAGGTTTTCCGTGCCTTCGAGCACCTCCACCAAACAGGTGGCACAAATGCCTGTGCGGCAGCCAAACAGGATCGGAGAATTGGTAACATCTAAGGATTCCGAGAGAAATTCTCCCTCATTGACCTCAATGCTTTCTCCACCAGAGAAAGAAATACGGTGCCGGATCATCAGGCGACTGCGGGCCGAAAGCGCTGAAAGGCTTTGCGATTGGTCTGCAGATAGTTTTCAATACTGGATTGTTTCATCAGGGCAACGCTTTTGTTTTCAGGGCTGAGAAAATCCAGATCACTCAGGTATTGTTCATAGGAGTCGCGCGCCACTTTGTGGGTGTGGTAGGCCAGATGTACACCCTGGTTTTCTTCGCAGAAGCATTGATACAGCATCTCAAGCGCCTGGGCGTGCTCAAAACCAAAGACCTTGCTGCGCAGAATGCGGTAGATGGTATCAAACAGGGCGGGTTCATACCAGAAAATGCCATTGACCGAACAGTTGAAATTGAAATGATCTTTTTGACAGCCCTTGATCGCCAGATTGACAATCTTTCTTTCGAAGGCTGTGGGGGGCTTGAGGGTTTTGACGACCTCATGGCCAATCAGGGTCGAGCTGTTGAAATGATAGGATTCGTCGAGAAAATGGTGGTAGCTGATTTTGGCGGGGATCGGTGCATTTTCTTGATCGGGGTGCTTCATATAGTATTGGCTGAGCTGGTGCTGCACAATTTTGCCATTTAAAGTGCGCATGCCCCGTACGGTTAGGTATTGACTGGCTATAAAGGCGTTTTCAGAGGAGAGATAGGAGAAGAAATGCAATTGGAATTTTTTCCAGCGTTCGCGCAGGGGGTTGGTATTTTGAAAAATCATGGTTTCGCTGGCGAAGTTTTTCATGGGGTAGCTGAAGATCCGCTCGCCGAAAACTTCTTTTTCAACGGCTTCTGAAACGGTTTTGAAGGCATTGATATGTGCGCGCTCCTGGTGAGACTCAAAATCGAGGGCATCGCAGACAATGCGAAAATCTTCCATGCCATACATTCCTGCGGCAGCGGTCTGGTTGAGAAAGATGGTGGCAATCTCAGCAGAGATAATCTGAGAATAATAGCCAATCCAGTAAAGCTGATTGAGCAGAACCCGCTGGGCCTGACTGGCCTGATCCCAAAGAGGGGTGCCATAGAGCAGAGAAAACTCTTCGGGGTTCCAGTATTCATGGGCGCAGGCTGCGTAGTTAAAATTTTCTGCCAGCGCGTCGAGCGCATCGGTATTGTCTTGTTTTTGGTTGCGCTTCAGATTCAGAGCGACCTTTTTATAGGTCTTTTGATCTTCTAAAAGCGAAACCGGTTTATCAAATGTATTGAGGAGTGTGTTGGGGCTCATATCTTTGTTTTGCCATCTCTTTTGACCCAGTCTCTCCCTATTTTAATCAAGATTCAGGGAAAAAACCAGCCAGTCTGAATTTTCGGAGTGTCCGCTCTGAAGTGAAGAGGCTGGGATAATCAATTCAGAATCGCTTGATGATCAGGCTGATGCGGTCAAGAAGCAGGAAATATTCGCAGATCGGCTATAATAAAAGCTGAGTGCCCAAAACCGAATACCTTGTGAAGGGGTGTGTCCATGTCTTCAGTTACGCAAACCAAAGTATTTAACCAGAATGATGTTGTGGTGGAGTCATGGTATTGGGCTTTCAAGTCCAGCGATCTGAAAAAAGGACAAATCCGTCACCTCAATTTTTTGGGCGAAGAACTGGCGGTTTATCGCGGAGAAGATGGGGTGGTGCGAGCGGTATCAGCCTATTGCCCGCATATGGGCGCGCATCTGGCCGAGGGCAAAGTCGATGGCAAGGGCGTGCGTTGTTTTTTTCATGCCTGGAAATTTGACGAACACGGAGAGTTGGTCGATATTCCCTGCCGCAAATCCCCTGGTATTCAAGAGCGGATCAAGACTTGGCCTGTTTCTGAAACCTATGGCGTGATCTGGATTTATACCGGTGAAACCCCAAGCCATCCCGTGCATTTTGTGCCGGAGCTTGAAGGTGCAGAAGTGGCTGTATCCTTTGGCAACAATTTTACCAAGGACTGTCATCCCAATGTGGTGATGATCAATGCGATTGATGCCCATCATTTTACTTCGGTACACAATCTTCCCGTCAATGTGGCCTTTGATACCCGTGCTTTAAATGAACACAGTATTCAATTCAATAACAATACCTATATCCCCAAAACCCGTTGGTATCTGCGCTTTTTCAGCAAGTTTTACGCCAATCATCTTACCTATTCGATGTGCTATACCGCAGGCTCAACGGGTTCTGTCACGGTGGGCCCCGACTTTTTGCACTGTCATATTATTTTTGCGCTGCGCCCTACCGCTGAAGGCAAGACCGAGGGCTTGACGATTCTGCTTACCCCGACTTCTCCCGTCAAGAACAAATTGAACTGGCTGAATATTTTTAACCCCCTTCTGCTTTTTGCAACCAAATTGGTGGGCAATTATTTTGCCGCAGGGGATACTGAAGTTTTTAAAACGATCAAATTCAATTTTCAACGCCCGATCAAAGAAGATGATTCGATTATTCGTTTTATTCAGCACCTTGAGAAACAAAAAACAGCGGTATGGGGGTTTGGGGCCTCTGGAGCTGAGAAAACCTTGCCCATGGCTCAGGAGCACAACAATATCATTGCCCTGAATCAGCGCGAAAATA
This sequence comes from bacterium (Candidatus Blackallbacteria) CG13_big_fil_rev_8_21_14_2_50_49_14, assembly GCA_002783405.1. NCBI lineage: Bacteria > Candidatus Blackallbacteria > bacterium (Candidatus Blackallbacteria) CG13_big_fil_rev_8_21_14_2_50_49_14. Next base: position 69,322 of record PFGG01000060.1, read on the forward strand.
CGGATCCGCGCGGCTCTAAAATGGCCCAGAAGGCCTGAACTTATGAAAAAACTCAAAGCATTTGGCTACCGCGTGGCCGATCTCAAACCTGCCCAGATTCAAACCATGTTTCAGCTTTTTTCTGAGTACTATGCCAATGTCTCCTTTGAACAGTTCCGCAAGGATTTGCTCAAAAAGGATCATGTTTTTGTCTTGAAAGATCAGCAAAGCCTTGAAATCAAAGGCTTTTCAACCATTGTGGCCCTGCATTCAGAAGTTCAAGGCAAACCTGTGCGCGGTTTTTTCAGCGGCGATACCGTGGTTGATCGAGAGTATTGGGGGCAGGGCACCTTGGGGGTGGCTTTTCTCAAATTTTTATTTTTACATAAGCTGCGCAAACCTTTTCAGCCCCTCTACTGGTTTTTGATCTCAAAGGGTTATAAAACCTATTTGCTGATGGCGAATAATTTTCAGACCCATTATCCCCGCTTTGAAAAATCAACCCCCCCTGAAATTCAGAGCTTGATAGATACCTTCAGCCATACTCTGTACGGCGAGCATTATCTGCAGGAACAGGGCGTGATCAGCTTTGCCGGGCATCAGTCTCATCTCAAAGATGCGCTGAAGCAGGATATTACCCCGATTACCGAAGAATTACTGCAAAACCCGCGCGTGGCCTTTTTTCAGTCCAAGAACCCGGGCTGGCTTGCCGGTGATGAACTGGCCTGTGTGGCCCTGATGACCTTTAGCATGCCTTTTTATTACCAATATAAATTGCTTAAAAAACGTTTCAGCCGTTCCAAGCCGCGGCCTGAACGTGTGGTTACCGGCTCATTGGAGCGTACCCCTGAAGGAGTAGCGCAATGAATTTGGCTCCCGCACAGGCGGATCTGAAAACTGAAAGTGCTTTGTTTTCAGAGATCTTGCAGCAGGCTTTGAACAAAGAACAGTTTACTTCCTGCCGTGAAGTAGGGCAGATTCTGGGCCGCAAACTCGAAAACTTTGAACCTCTTGTGGATTTTGCCCAGGTTTGGGATTTTCAGGCCTATGGTTTGGCCCCGGTACGCCAGTTGCAGGCGGCCTCTGAGGCTCAACAGCAGGGGCTTTTGCAGGCCTTGGCCCGTGGGCGCTTCCTGGAAGCCTATGGCATTGAAAACGCAGGCATGAGCTTTGCTGCGAAAATGAGCCTCTTGGCTGAAAGCCTTGAAGAACAAAAGCTCTATTCGCTTTTTGCCTCTGAAGAGGCGATTCATTTTGACTTTATTCAAGCGGTTTTGGGACCCTTGCCTGCCCCACCTCAGGATCCCTTTATTCAATTTTTGCGTGAGTTGATCCGTTCGGCAGAACGCCGCCCCCTGTTGCTGATCATTCAGGTCGTGCTGGAAGGCTGGGGCCTGGATCACTATGCGCAGATGATGAAAACTTGCCGTGTGGAGCGTTTGAAAGCCCCCTTGCAGCGGATTTTGATGGATGAAGCCGGGCATCATGGCAGTGGCCTTGCGCTTTTTGAAGAGGCCGATCTGACCCCGTCAGAATGGGCCTATACCCTTGAAATGATGGGCGTTTTTCTGGATATGGTGCGGATTGGCCCGGTCAGTTTGATGCAGCAGTTTGAAACCTCGCTCGAAGGCTTGACCGCCGCCCAACGCGAAACGGTTTTGCTTGAAATGGGAGCGCGGGCAGATACCCAGCGCAAACTCAATTTATTGCGCGGATTGCTGCAAAAGGCCGATGCCCATCGGGTCTTGGCAGCGCTGGAAGCAAAACAGGGCTTTGAACCGCTGTTTTGAGGCCTCAAGGTCATTGAACGCTTGAAAAATCAGAGCTGAAAATTCAATCCTCAGACTCTGCGGTTTCTGATTCAGGAGGGCTCCAGAGTTTGCCCCAGGGGCTGGGCTTGAGTTTGTTGATATAGCGGATATACTTGGCCACGGGGGCATCTACCGCCAAGAGATTGCGGGTATTGAAGCGGATATTTTCATAGACCTGTCCGTCTTCACCCTGCAAGGCAAAGAAGGCCCGTTTGGTGAAAAACAGACAGAGTTCAGAGACCAGCCAACCTGTGAGGCCCTGCCGTTTTTTCGTCACATAAATGGGCTGAACCAGGGTTTTGCCTGGAGTGATCATCTGGTAGGCGAAAAACATGGTAAGTTCAGGCCAGCGCTTACTTTTGCTGCCGAAAAAACTGACATCTTTCATCAGAGTCAGGGCCGCCAGACAACCGTCTGCATAGGTCATGGAATAACCATAGCGTGGCCCCAAGAATTTTCTTACCCATTTTTCCACAAGGCGGGTGGAGGGGGTTTCGCCACTGAGATCAATCGTGATCACTTGGCCTGTTTCTTCAATCGCGATCTCCATATCCATGTGAATATTGTGCACTGTGCGCAAATGCTGGGGGTCAATGCCATTGATCATGGTGATGTGAAAATGACAGCCACGGGTATAGGGCTTGCCGTGTCGCCAGGTGACTTCCTGACCGGCCAGGGAAGGCACTTCGAGCACGCTGCTGTTTGTGTTTTTATCTGGGTGAACCCAAATAAACCCGTATTTTTCCTTGCAGGCATAAGTCTTTAAACAGGCCTTGCGCGGGATTTCTTTTTGAATCGGAATATGCTGACATTGGCCATTGGCATCGTATTCCCAGTGATGAAAAAAGCAGCGCACCCGATCATTTACGACCTTGCCAATCCCCAAATCCACACCCATGTGGGGGCAAAACCCATCCATGGCATGCACCTGCCCGCGCGAATCACGAAAAACACAGAGTTTCTGACCTGCCAGATCGCGGGTGAGTAGCTGATTGTGCTGGAGTTCCTCTGAAGAACAGAGAATATACCAGCCCTCGCTGACCACCTGCCAATTATTGAAAACCGGGTGTTGGGCCTGGGGTTGGGTATGTATATTTTGGGTGTCTGTCATTTGTTTGGGGGAATGCATGCTGCTATTATAGCCTTTTGCTGGGGGGCTGGCACCTAAAGCTCAAGTTCAAAAGACTCTCCGGCTTGGGCGACCCGCGATGGCCAACGCTTGTCTGTGAGTAAGCGGGCTTGCAGGCCTGCGGCGGCTTCGGGCTCGCCATGCACAATAAAGAGTTCTTGGGGGACTTTTTTTAAGTCTGAGAGCCAGTCGATCAGGCCGTTTTGGTCGGCATGGGCCGAGAGGCTTTCCAATTGTTCAATCCGGGCTTTGACCGGATAATGGTTGCCCTGAATCTTGAGACTGGGAATTCCTTCCAGTAAGTCCCTGCCTCGCGTTCCTTCGGCCTGATAACCGGTGAGCAGCACTGTGGACAGGGGGTTGGCCAATTCATAGAGCAGGTAACTGAGGATTCGCCCCCCGGTCAGCATTCCGCTACCGGCCAAGACAAGCTTGGGTTGCTTGCGACTTGCCCATTTTTGTGTTTCACGGGCATGCTCCACCACGTGTACATGTTGGGTCAGTTCCTGGCATTCACTTTTGCTGAGCTTATGCCATTCGTTAAAACGTTCAAAGATCGCCAGTACTGCGCTGCCCATGGGGCTGTCGAGCAAGATGGGTACTTTGGGCAAGCGGTTTTGGCTCTGTAGTTGCAGGAGCAGCCAAAGCAGCGTTTGGGTGCGCTCGACCGCAAAACCGGGAATCAGCAGGCTGCCGCCCTGACTCAGGGTTTCATGGGCCAGTTTTTCCAGGCGAGCCAGCACGTCTTCATCGGGGTGCAGGCGGTTGCCATAGGTTGACTCCATCAGCAGCAGATCTGCCTGTTGGGGTTTGTGGGGCGGGTAAAGCAGCCAATCGTCATGGCGTCCAATATCCCCTGAAACAATCACGGTTTTGCCGGCGATTTCCAATTCAATAAAACAGGCGCCGAGAATATGCCCGTTATAGTGCCAGCGGGCACGAATTCCTGCGTCAGGAAAAAGAACCAGCCATTCACCGCGATTGACGGTGCGAAAATGTCCCAGCGCTTTTTCTGCTTCGCGGGCGGTATAAAGTGGGCGGGCAGGCGCATGGCGTGAATAACCTTTTTGATTGGCTTTCTCGGCTTCTTCTTCCTGAATTTTGCCGCTGTCGCGCAGAATGATCGCAGCCACTTCCTGGCTGGGTTCTGAACAATAGACAGGGCCTTTAAAGCCCTGACGCATCAAACAGGGCAAATAGCCCGAGTGATCCATATGGCCATGGGTTAGCAAGACGGCTTCGATCTCTGCGGCAGGAAAAGGCAGGGGCTCCCAATTTTGCAAACGCAAAGCTTTGAGACCTTGAAACAGACCACAGTCGATCAAGAGGGTATGGCCCAGGGCCCGGATCAGAAAACGCGAGCCGGTGACTGTTCCGGCCCCGCCCAAGAAGTCGATTTGAAGGTGGGTCATGGCACCAGTACATCCGCGTAATTAAATTCGATGCCCAAGGATTTGGCTTTCCAGGGGCGTTTGAGCCCTTTTTCAGCCGCTTTGCGAATCAGGGTATCGGCCTGCTGCTCCAGAACGGCGGCATAGTCCCGACGGGCTTCGCTTCTGAGACCCGCCACGTCATAGGCGCGTCCGCGCCAGAGTTGAAAGGCGGCGACACGTTCAGGATCGGGGTGCCCCAGTTCAAGGGCTTTGTGCAAATGATGCAGCGCGATTTCTGGGCGCTTGGCTGAAAGTGCAACCAAGCCGGTGATATAGGCGTAGACAGGTTCACGGGGTTGAATCTGACAGGCTTCTTCAAAGGCCTGCAAAGCTGCTCCTTTATCGTCACGGTCAAAATAGGCAAGATACCCTCGGGTATAGCAGGCAAAAGCACTGTCTTCTTCGGCCGAAAGGGTTCTACCGACCAAGGCCGGCCACTCTTCGCGCACCCGCCCCGCTTTGAGATCAAAGGCCAGATAGGGGCGGGTAGAAGTTGGAACAGGGCCAGCGCCAACCCAGGCAATGCCCTGATCGGGCGCAAAAACAGCCGAAGAAACAGTCAGAAGCATGGCCAGTGGGGTGCGCAGACGGCAACGGGGATCGACCCGATCGCCGAGCAGAGCCGCCATATCCTGGGCTTCAAGCTGACCGTGGCGTGCGCTGAGATAGTCTTGAATATGCTGGTAACGGCCCAGATTGGAACGCCATTGGGAGGGGTACATATGGGTTTCCCGGTCAGCCAAACGTTTGGTCAGGTACATATTGGTATAGCCAAAGGTTTCTTGATCTGAAATAAACCAGTGGCGGTCGGTGGCGGTTACTTCGTAGCAGAGCACTGCTTTTTCAGGGCCTGAGGCGATAATATACGTCCAGCAGGCATTGGGGCGGTGACTGTCGAGAATACGCCGGGCTTCGTCCAAACTATGGGCCCGGCGCATGACTTCATCTCCGATCACACCGACGGGTTGCCCTCCCAGTGCGACATTCAGGCAGGCGACATGCTGGTGAACTGCCAGGGTCAATCCTGCTTCGTTCATGGCGGTTACGCCACCGAGGGGAATACCCGCAGAGCTGATGGAAAGATAGCGCATGCCATCTTCGGGTTGGCAGAAGAGCACGGCGGCTTCTTTGTCCCAGGTTTGCGCGCCCATATAATCCAGGTTGCGGGCGTGCAGCATTTCGCCTGTGCGGGTGGCGCTGCTGTGGGCCACTGCGCTGGAGCAGCCCAGGGTTTGTACTGCCAATTGAGGTGCCAGTTCAAGATTTCGCATTTTTTGGCTTTGGGCTGAAAGCCAAAGAAAACTGTCGGGCAAAACAAAGGCCTGCCAGATCAGACTTTCTTCAACACCTGAACCCTTTGCCAACCCTTTGACATGGGCTTTGACATGTTCTGGAAAGGCGCTGATCAACTGGCGGCCAATCCAACGATCCAACCCCTGTTTCAAGGTTTTGGCGACACGCTCGCCACCGGCATGGCGCAGGATTTTTTCAAGATAGACCGAAAAATAAGGAACAGCCCCGCCTGGAATGGCTTCTTTCAGGGCTTGGCCATGTTGAAACCCCATTTCATAATCTGAGCCTGACAGGTGCAGAACATGTAGGTTGCGTATCCGTTGGGCCTTTTTTTCTTCGCTTGAGCGGAGTTGGGTAGAATCAGTCATGAAGCACTCCTCAATCAATCTGTTCTAAGTATAGCTTTTCTGCTCCTTTTTTCATCGGTTTGCTCGTCAGATCAGCGGGGGATATGAGAAAATAAGGGCACAGTATTTTGGGAGCGCACGGATGAATAAATTATGGGCTTTGGTTGTGTGTTTTTTTGTGCTCAACAGTTGTGAAGATGTGCCTGAATCTGTGATTTTGCAGAACTCAGCCCGTCAGAGCAGTCAGACTTGGGAAAATCAAAGTCTGCCACCGCTCCAGCCGCTTCAGAACCAAGCCGCGACAGAGAGCTCTGGTTTCAATGAATTGGCACCGCTGCCCTTTCCTGCTTTGACCCCTTTGCCTGAACCTGCTCCACTTACCGTGCCGGAATCTCCACAGGCTTCTCAGGAGCCGTCTGAACCCAGTTCAGGCAGCTCCTCGGTTACCTCTTCTGCTGCCCCCACTGGGGCTTGAGGGGTTGCTTATTTCCCCACATCTTTGAGTGGGCCGTCCAGTTCGGTCCGAACCTCTGCGCCTGAAATACTGCCTTTGGCCAACGAACTGAAGAGATAAACCATATGGGCGGCCTGGATATTGCCCTTGTCTCTGCCGAGCAGTTCGACCACTGTTTTTTCAAGGGTTTCAGTTTTGACCTGGCGGCTTTCAGGGTCGGTATAGCGAATTTCAAGCTTGATCTTCTGATTTTGAAGATTGTCTGTTTTATTGGCTTTGAACTGCTCCCAGAAATACTGCGAGGTATTGAAGGAGAAATTGGTAGGCTGAACTTTGCCGGGATCGGTAGAAACCTGTTCAGCGGCAGATTCTCCGTGGTAGAGCTGGCCAGGATATTCCAGTTTAAAGCGTACATTGCGGGCCGCCAGATCCATCATGGCGATAAAACGATCGCCCATGACTTCTTTCATATCTGTTTTGCTGACCACGCTGGTATAGGCCCCACGACCGGCTTCGGTAATGGCATTGAGCAATTCCTGGTTGTGCTCATAGCCCAGGCCAATGGCAGAGAGGTAAATGCCCTGCTGGTTGCGGCGGGCAGCCAGTGCTTTGAGGGGTTCAAAATCCCGAGAACCTTCGGTGGGTTGGGCATCGGTCATAAACAGCACGCGGTTCAACTTTGTGGCGTCATAATGCGCTTCTGCAACCCGGTAGCCATCTTCAAGCGCAGCCTGAAGATTGGTATTGCCCAGGGGCTCCATTTTCTTGAGCACTTCAAGATAGGCGGTGGGATCGTTGCCAAAGGCATAGCCCTCAATTTCATGGAAAGACTTGCTGGCAAAGGTTACCAGATTGATCACATCGCCGGGTTTGAGTTGGGTTAGCAATTGCTGCAAACCGGCTTTGAGCAATTCAAGGCGGGTGGGGGGTGTTTTTCCGGCTTCATCAGCCAGAGGAGCATAATGGGTCATGGAATTGGAAACATCGGCGACAATCGTCAGAACCAGATTTTTGCGGGTTTCTTTGCAGCGGTAGGGGGCGGTAACATGCACGCCCAGTTCGTAACTGTCGAGCAGGGGGTGGTTGGGGTGAGAATTGCGGGTCAGGCCGATTGAAACCTTGAACAGACCTGTGGATTCCTGGTTGATATGGTCGAAATTCTCATAATTCAGAAATTCCCAAGGGCGGGCCCATTCCGGTTTTGGCAATTGGTTGGCACTCAGTGCCTGTTTGACCAATTCTACCCCGGCTGTGCTGGCGGAATCATCGTAGGAAAAATAAAAGCTCTCACGGGCATTTGGGGGGGGAGGCAAAGGGCTGAGGGTGGGTTTGGGAGTTGGAGTGGGCACCGCTGTGGGTTTGGGGGTGGGAACGATTGTTGCAACCGGAACAGGGGTGGGCAGTGGCGCGGGAGTGGTGGTCGAGGAAGTGGGCTGAATACGGTTTGGCAAGAGAATGGCCTCATAATTGCCCTCTGTCAGTTTAAAATAATGGCTGTCCCGGGAGGTGCCTGCTTGATCGAGAATTTTGCCATCGCCCGCAGCCAGGCTCCAGCTGTATTGGCTCAGATCGCTGTTCAAGCTCAGGCTGGAGGGGAGCTTTACCTGCACGACCCGATTGTCTGAGGACCAGACAAACTGAAGTTGATCGGGGGTTGCCAAGGCATTGCCCAGGCTGCCTGCTGTGAATTGGTTGAGCGAGATATTTTTCTCAACCGAGGCTGTGTCCATGGGCTCGCTGAAGTTCAAGGTCACCCCTTGAGGGCTGTTTTCTCTATATTCCCGCAGCCAGGCTGCAGCAGTGACTTCAGGCTTGTCAGAAATTGCATAATATGGGGCTGAAAAAGTGCTGTTGCTGCCATCATTGCCGAAATCAAAACGGTTGACATTGGGGTCACCCTGTTTGTTGGATTTCAGCACCGTGACCAATTGACGGGTGGTAAAACCAGGCTTGATAACCGTAATTTCAACTTGAACCCCTGAGGGGGCATTGTTAAAGGCGTAGGAGCCGCCAGCCGTGACTGTTTCAGCTTCGAAAGGAACAGAGCTGTTGAGTGAACGGGCTCTTACCGTGGTTCCGTCGAGGGGAGATTGGTTGTCATCGAAAATTTTGCCATTGAAAGTGGTTTTTTCTATGACAGAAATATCTGAGGTTGCCATGGGCAAGGGGGTAGCTGATGAACCGCCACCGCCACCACCACCGCCACCACCACCACCACCACTAAAGGGCGTAT
>PFGG01000060.1:78006-120986 GCA_002783405.1 bacterium (Candidatus Blackallbacteria) CG13_big_fil_rev_8_21_14_2_50_49_14
GTACTGGTGTAGGGGCCCCAAAGATATTGCCTGGGCCTTGAATCGGGGAGGGGCCCGTATAATAGCCCTTTAAATTCAGCAGTTTCTCAGTCAGCAGGCGGTATTCCTGAGCGGTTTCACGGGCATAGCCCTGTTCGCCTTCAACGGTTTGCCCACTGCAAAAGCGGCCAATGGTGGGGTCTAGAGGGGCGCCGCCCAAGACGGCAAACGGGCCGCTCAGAAGGACGGGCGCAGGGGTGGGCTGGGCCTGCTGCACCACAATCACGGGATTGGCGGTGACGGTCTGGTTATTGCAGGCACTGAGCCCGAAGAGTAAACTCAGGGCTAAAACCGAAGAAACAGGCTGAAAACGTTGACGCATTGCAAAACTCCTCGCTGGCTGAAGTGGCTGGTTTTTTTGAGGACGCAGAAATCTGACTCAGAGTTCCTTTCTCCAGGAAGCACTTTCTTGGCCTTCATAGTGGGGGCGAAGCAGTGGCTTGCCCGCTTTGCCCGGTTCAACCTCCCAATAGGGGCCGTAAATTCTTTCAAGCACTTCAGGTCTTAATACTGTATTTGCAGGCCCTTGGGCTTCAAGTTGGCCCTGATGCAGCAAAAGCAGTTGATCACTGAAATGGGCAGCTAAATTCAAATCATGTAAAATCACAAAAATGCCAAGACCGGTTTGGCTGAGGGTGCGTAAAAGATGCATGACTTCGACCTCTGCCTGAATATCCAGATGCGAAGTCGGCTCATCGAGCAGTAAAACTTGAGGGGCTTGAGCCAAAGCGCGTGCCAATTGCACTTTTTGCCATTCTCCACTGCTGAGCGAGCGAATATCCCGGTTTTGAAACCGAACCAATCCGCAGTCTTGCAGTGCACTCCCCAGACATTCAAGATCCTGGGGGCGCATTCTTCCCAGCCAGTCTTGATAGGGGCTGCGACCCAGGCTGACATATTCCCGCAGGGTGAGCGGAAAAGAGGGCAAGGGCTCACGGGGGTTCATGACTGCCAGGTGGCGGGCCCGTTCTTGAGCCGACCAGTCTGCGAGAGGTTTTTCCGAAAGCCTGACTTGACCGGTACTGGGCTTTAATACACCCGCTAGAAGTTTGAGCAGTGTCGATTTTCCTGCCCCATTGGGCCCAACCAATACCGTGACCGTTCCCGCTTTGATTTCCAAATGGAGTGGGTTCAGCAATTGTTTTTCGGCAACGCGAAAACTCAGATTTTCAGCCTTGAGCAAGGTGGATGTGCTCAACGCGAAGATTTCTTTTGCAGAACGAGTTTCAATTCCTGAACCAGTTTTTGGATAGTGACCCGATCCGTGGCGTTGGGTTCGAGTTTCAGATAGCTTTCAAAGGCTTGAATCGCGGCTTGCGCCTGCCCTGTTTTGACCTGTGCCAGTCCCAGATTGCGCTGTAGGTCGGCCCTTTGACTGTCTTGGCGCAAGGCATTTTGAAAGTCCTGAATGGCCTGGGGATAACGTTGCGCGTTGTAGTGCAGCACGCCCCGCAGAGCCAGCGCGTCGGTATAGGTGGGGTTGATATTCAGAGCCTGGTTGAGGTAGGTCATGCTGCGGGTTTGAGACTCACTCCCGCTGCTCTGAAAATACATGCTGGCCAGGGTGTAATGTAATTCTGGGTTTTGCGGCGAATACTTAAGCGCCTGGTTAAAGTATTCCTGTGCTTTTTCGGTTTGGCCTGTTTGCCAGGCCATTTTTCCCAATTGGATCCAGGCGGTGACCAGATTGGGTTTGAGGCGGGTACTTTCATGAAAATAGGCTTCGGCCAGATCAGGATTGTTTTGCTGCAGGTGAAGTTTGCCCAGATGATAGAGTGTGTCTGAATAGCTTTTGTCCTGTTTGCCCAATTGTTCGAAGACACGGATGGCCTGCTCAGGTTGATTGCTTTCTTCGTAGAGACGGCCCAAATCATAAAGTGCGGGTGCGTAGTCAGAGCGGATCATGAGCAGGTTATTCAGTATTTCAAGGGCCTTGCCGTGCTGCCCCAGGCGTTCGTAACTGATCGCCATCTGGTGGTGTGCGCTGACATGGGTGGGAACCAAAGCAACGGCTTGAACCAGTGCGGCGAGGGCGGCATGGTGATTGCCTGTTTGGTTAAAAATCCAGCCCAGTTGATAATGGGCTTCACTGAGGCGGGGATCGTATTGCACAGATTTTTGATAGGCTTGAATCGCTTCTTTCCATTTTTTCTGCGCTTTGAATTGATTCCCTGTTTCATACAAGCGCAGCGCTTCTGTAGAGTGGGCACTGTCTTGCTTTTCAAGGTTGGCGGGAGAAAGGCGTGGATATTTTTTTTCTAACTGTTTGAGCTGTTGTTGTGCGCCTGGATGGCCAGGCTGCAAAGCGAGTACCTTGCGAAATGCATCCATGGCCTTTTCTGGCATATTGGATTGTGCGTAACAGACGCCGAGGTTGAACCAGACGTCGGGATCTTCGGTGCGTTGGCGCACGATAAAACGATAGACTTCAATGGCCCGATCCCAGGATTTGGTTTCGATATAGACCACGCCTAAATTATTATAGGCGTCAAAATAATCTGTTTTGAGCTCAATGGCCTGCCGATAGGCAGTAATGGCTTGTTGGGGCTGTTTATTATAGTGATAAACCACGCCCAGGTTATACCAGATCTCGGCATCCATGGGTCTTAGCTTTTGCAGGGCCTGGTAATGCCGAATTGCTTCGGGATAATTGCGGCGGGTATAGGCTTGATAAGCTTTTTGTTCTAAATCACGACTATCTGCGGCAAAGAGAGCGGGTGTTATCAGAAATGTCAGTAAAAAATAAGTTTTAATTAATGGTCGGGAGCGCCTTTGTGTGCCCATGTTGCATATGCCTCGGAAAGTTTTAACGGCTTTTGTTGGAAAGGTTGGGGTCGGTTGCTGACGAAAACCAGAAAGCTTTCAAGATCAGAATAGGTAATATTGCGCAGAACATCCTGCATCGGAATCCCCATATAGGTGCCTTTGGGGGGAGCTGGCAGTTTTTGACCATAGGGGGCGCAGTTGCGGATTTCTTCGATTGCACGCGTCATCCATTCATATTCCAGGCGTTTATTGCCTGGACGAAAATCCCGGATATCTTTTTCAGTTAAGAAAGGACGGTTGTGGATGGTTGAAAAGAAGACGCGCAATTCAACCAAGGTGCCAAAACCACTGCGAAAACTGGGAATTTTGCTGTCGTCTTCTTCTGCAACTGCACTGAGTTGGGCTGTGCCTCTTGCGGGTTCTGTGAAAGTGGGGGCCTGTGCCACACGTTTTCCGCCCAGTATTTTATCTGTCAGGGTACGCAAGACAAAGGTAAATTCCTGAAGAATGGCTTTTACCAACCCCACTGTAAGTTTATGCAGGGTTTGCGCGAAAGCTTCAGCCAAGCCCATCAGGGTTTGGGCGATGGGTTCAAACAAACGGCGAAAAGCGTCAGAAATGCGATCGCCCAAGCTGTCGAGGCTGTTGCCAACAACATCAGAGACCCGGTTGATTTCCTGATTCATTTCAGAGACATAATGGTCGAGGTGATTGGGGCTTTGGCTATTGCGTTTGCCTGCACTTGCTTTGGCTGTGGTCGCTGAGGGTTTGGGGGGCGAGGCCGCTGTTGTTGCTGCGGGAGTTGCGATCGGGGGCGGCGCAATTTTGCTCTGACTTGCAGAAGGTATTCCTGGCAAGGGAGGTGGGGCAGGCAGTTGTGCTGTGCTCGGTTTTTCTGGGGTTTCACCCTTGGGCGCAGACAATTGTTTGGTGTTTTTCTTTTGGCTCTCATGAATGGCTTCGCGGCTAAACGACATATTATCGCTCCATTGGGAGCGTGTATATAATTCATCGGTTGTGGGTCGCTTTTTTTCAGACATATCGGGCCATTTCCGGCGTGAGCCGTTGTTTAGATTGATAAGGCAAGGGGGGTGATGCTTCAGGTCTGCAGAATACCTGCCTGCAATGTATTATAACTTAACTTGATCCCTATCTTGTCAGCTCTGGGAATTGAATTTTGCCTGTACTCTATACTATGATGAGCGAAGAAAATTCTCATGTTTAAACTCTTTTTTCAACAGGATGGTTACAGGCCGCGAGAAGTAGAAGATGCTCTGCTTCCCCGTTTGCTTGTCTTTTTGACTGTCGCCGTTGCGATCTTTGCAACGACCTATTGTGCCATGAGTCCTGGCTCGCTCAGTTTGACTGCTCTTTTGGTGACTTTTTTAGGTTCCTGGTTGAGTTGGCATCGCCGCAGGGCAAAAAATTGGTGGATCAAGCTGATCTTGGCTTTACTGATGATGGTCGCGCTTGCGAATTTTATGCTTGAAATTTCGCAAAATATCTTTGATGCCCGAATTCCGCTGGCACATCTCTTGATCTGGTTACAGGTTTTGCATAGTTTTGACCTTCCACGGCGTAAAGATCTGTTTTATTCGCTTTGGGTTGCTTTGATTTTGATCAGTGTGGCGGCAACTCTCAGCCGGGATGGCAGTTTCAGCTATTTTCTCATGCCCTATGCCCTTTTTGCGCTGAGCAGCCTTTTTGCCAGTCATCTTTCTAGCCAACAGGTGCCCTGGCCGAAACCCGTGCTGGGAGCACGGCTGCTTTTGCCTGTTATGGGTTTGTCTTTGGCAGGGGCTTTGCTGGCTTATGTTTTTATGCCCCGCTACGAAGGTTTGAAGTTTCAAAGTTTTCCTGTTTCACTTCAGATTAAGAATTTGCCAGTTTTTCAGGGGGAAATTAAAAACAAGGCCTATAACAAGGGAGCACAAACAGGCTCCAAAAATCAAAACCGTGCAAAAAACCGCAAGCAAAATGGCTTCGACCCCATGGCCTATTATGGTTTCAGTACCGAACTTGATTTGAACTATCGCGGTAAACTCTCCGATGAAATCGTGATGCGGGTGAGAAGCAATCGGCCAAATTATTGGCGGGGAATGGCCTTTGACGTATACGATGGCCAGGCCTGGAGCATGACCTGGCCGATGAAACTGTCGCGTCTTGAGAACAGTCAATCCCCGATTTGGATACGGGAAACACGCAATTTAAAACAAAATATTGTACCGCGCGAGCGTTTGATTCAAACCTTTTATATTGAAAAAGACCAGAGCAATCTGATCTTTCATGCTCCTTATGCTGAGTTTATTTATTTCCCAACGACCTATGTTTTGCGCGATGAATACGCCAGTTTACGAAGCCCGATTGAGCTTTTTGAAGGCACGGCCTATACCGTGATCTCTGAAATTCCTGTTTTCAGTGAGCAGAAATTGCGACAGCTCAGCTGGGAGCAACTGTCTAAACAACCCCAGGATCCCGTTTATTATCGGGTGCCTGAGAATTTCTCGCCACGAACGAAGGCTTTGGCCCGTCAAATCACCCGTCACAGTCAGGGGCCCTATGCAGCCGTTCGTGATTTGGAAGCCTATTTAAAACAAAACTATCCCTATCGCCTGGATATCCCTGAGTTTCCAGAAAATGTGGATACAGTAGATTATTTTCTTTTTCAGCAAAAGGCGGGCTATTGTGAACATTTTGCCTCTTCCTTGACTCTGATGGCGCGCTCTTTGGGGCTGCCCGCCCGTTTGGTGACCGGTTATACCGCAGGAACGTACAATCCGATTACTGGCTATTTTGAGGTGCGCAGCAGTGATGCGCATGGGTGGACAGAAATTTATTTTCCTTATCAGGGCTGGGTTTCTTTTGATGCGACCCCAGGTTATTTGGCTTATCGTGCGCAACCTACGGTGTATCAGGAAAACAATGCCTCCCAATTGGCGAAATTCTTTGCCGCTCTTTTGCCCCAGGGCTTGAAAAATGCCTTGGGCGCAGTGACGGCTTTTTTAGTGGGGCTTTTAGGGGGAGGCCTTCAGTTATTGGGTTTGCTTTTCAAAAGTTTTTCACTGTCTGTGTTGATTACAGGTGTGGTGCTTTTGATTGGGTTGATCTTGGTGGGCGTGTTTCTCTGGAGTCGTTGGGCCCGGCGTGCTGTGTCGCCACTTTGGATTCCTGCTTATGCCCAGGAAAAAATCCGCAAAGCCTTGATTGAACGTTATTTAAACCATCTTTCTGAATGGGAGCGGCTTCTGGGAATTGAAACCGATTTGGCTCTCACACCCCGAGAACGGGTGGCGGCTTTGGCTCGCATGCAGTCGGTTTTGGCGGAATCGCTCGTGCCTTTGACTGAACGCTATTATGCGCTTCGTTATGATCTGCGCAATACGAATTCAGCCGATTTTGTTTGCTTTGAACAAGAGTTGGCGGGAGTGGAAGCGCAGTTAAAACAAGGCACCTTCGCCTCCGGTGTTTTGCCTCGCTAAGCAGGGTTCAGACCAAGCAGCGCCATTCAAAGCATGTTACAATCGATCTTGCTTTTATTCACTTGAAGATCTATTGTGTCCTTGTCCAAGGGGGAGTTTACATGCCTTATTCACTTCGCATTCAATCTCAAGCTTCTCAGGACCGCCTTGAAAAATTGATTGAGGCACGGCTTCAGCCTGGCACAGATAAACAGGCTTTGGATGAGCGTATTTGGGATCTTTTTGGCGAGACCTGGGCGGTGATGTTCACCGATTTGGCGGGTTTTTCGCGCCGCGTGAATGAGTTTGGCATTATTCATTTTTTACAGACCATCTTTGAATCTCAACGTCTGCTCATCCCCTGTATTGATGCCTATGATGGTATTTTGCTGAAGCAGGAAGGTGACAGTCTCTTGGTTATTTTTAAGCGTCCGCAAAAAGCTTTGGAATGCGCCTTGGCCATGCAGCATGCGCTGACAGAATACAATGCCGGTTTGCCAGAGGTCGAACAGGTTTTGCTCTGTGTGGGGCTGGGCTATGGGCCTGTACTGAAAATTGGTGACGCTGATGTTTTTGGCACAGAGGTCAATGCCTCTTCTAAATTAGGGGAAGATATCGCCAAAGCTGGCGAAATTCTGATCACAGAATCTGTACGCGCTGCGGTTTCTGTGCCCGATATTCATTTTGAAGCCTTGAATACTGTTCCGCCTGGGGCGGGGCAGGCCTGGAAGGTGCTCTATTGATGTTGCGTTTCTTTACGCTCTTACTGACCTGTGTTTTGGGGTGGCAGTGTTTTTCTTTGCCTTTGTATGCGTTGGAGTTTCACGCCCCACAACGCTATGTTCTAGAACCCCAGGATCGTTTGGCGCTCTTGCCCCTTTCTGAAACGCCGGCTCTTGAAGCCCCCTTTTGTGGCGAGGCCTGTTGGAGTGCCTCGTTTTTTTTACCTGGCGCAGGCCAGCTTTTTTTGGGCGAGCCTTTGCGTGGCTGGGGATTTATGGCTGGAACTCTGATTGCGCCTTGGGTTTTGGCTACCTTGAGCATGGCCAGTTTGCAAGCGCTCAATCTTCCGGGATGGAATGGCAGTGATTTACAACAAGCCACGCCCTTTTTTATTTTGGCCGCTTTGTTGGGCAGTTTAACGCTGTATATCTGGAATATCTTTGACGCCTATGGTTTACAACTTGAAAAAGATCTGAACCGTTCAGAAAAATCTGCCCCTTTACCAGAAATTTCTGAGCGCCAGCCAAAGGGTTCTGCCTGGCAGTTGCAAGTAGGCCTGTTTCAGTTTTGAGTTTGTGTTTCAGACCCGTCGCTTCGGGGTATGTGAAGAGGGGAGGTCTATGTTAAGATGAGGAATGTTCCGGTGACTAACCACAAAGGGTTTTTCTATGACGATGCAAAAGCAAGCTTCTTCTGCAGGTTCAACCTATTCTTCTCAGCTTTTTGAGCCTTTTCAACGTGAAATTGAGACAACGATCCGTCAAAGTTTGCACCAGGGAGCGGATCTGGTGATTGATGCGCTTGAGCAAACTTCGCGCATTATTAAGCGTGGCGAAGAACTGGGGCAACAAATCAATCTTCTGTTTCACAAATTCGAAGAACAGCATCAGGATTTTCGGCATACTGGCAAACTGCTTTTGAAAGAAAGTATCCAGGATGGCGTTGAACTTTGTGCGGAACTGATTCAGGGAATAGGACAAGTGGCCCGTGCTGCTTTGGATGAAACTGAAGAAGTCGCAAAACGGAGTGAGGTTTTGGGCGGCAGTGTCCGTGAAACCTTTCAGGATTTACCCAATCCCTTTCGCTCTCGTACCATGCGCAAGCCCAAAGGCAAAGAACCGACAATTATACCAATAAGCATTCAGGACAATTAGGGGTATTATGAGCCAGGAAACTAAAGAACTCGCACTCATTCTACGCGATCGACTGCGTGAAAAACAGAAACTTACAGAATATCATCGTCATGCAGTGAGCTATCTCTTTAAGGTCTTTGAAGAGATGATCAATGAAATGAAGGCCGACCTTCAAACCTATGGTGGAGACCCCAACCAGATCAAAATGTATAAGGCTCCCTCAGGAGATTATATTGTTGTGAAAATGGGAGATTCGCTTTCTTCTGTTTATTCAATGCCAGATATCAAACTCTGCTCTGTTGAAGTTCAGGGCCAGTCAGGCTTATGTGGTCGCGTGGTTGTTTTTCAGGGAGATTACCGCAATCTGGAAATTGATGATCCCGAACAATTGGCAACAATTGAAGACGATTCTCTGTTTATTTTCCCTGACAGCGTGCTTTACCATATTGTGTCCCCTGTTGGGCTTCACCGTACGGATATCCCACGTTTTGCCCATCTGGTGCTGAGCAAGATGATTCAGAAAGACGAGGCACATTACAGCCCGATTCTGGATGAAATTGTGCATCAGCAGGAAGCTAAATACCAGTAATCTAGATTGAGATAAAGAACCCGGTCGCTTTTGTGGCCGGGTTCTTTGTTTTTTTAGGCTTCCAGCAAACGTTCAAGGGCCATGCCAATTGCTTTGTTGACGGTTCCATAGGGGTGTTGGAGTTTGAGCTTTTCAAGATGAACGATGGCTTTGCGATTGCCCAGCCTGCCCAGGGCGAATATCACCTGCTCCCTGACCAATAAAGAGGAATCTTTGAGTGCTTGAATCAGGGGGCCATAGGCTTTGGGGTCTTGAAGGTTGCCCAACGCTTTGGCGGCTTCAAAGCGCACCTCCCACTGATTGTGACGTAAGAGCCGTGTCAGAATTTTGAGCGAGCGGTGGTCTTGCAGTAGACCCAGCGCCAGGGTGAGATTGGCTGTTACCGCAGCACTTTGCTCCTGCTTGAGCATGGTGATGATCGCCGTGACGGCTTCTTCATTGCCGACCATGCCCAGTGTACGCGCGACATTGCGTACCACGTAGGTATTTTTGTCTTTGAGGGCTTTTAAGAGATATTTCACCATTTGCTGATGCGGCCTTCTGAGGCGTTGTGAAATATCCAGAAGCGCCATGGCAGCATTGATGCGAACCAAGTCTGCAGGGTCTTGCAAAGCCTGGCAGAGTGGCCCAATCACACTGTTGTCACCCAGGGCTCCCAAGGCAGCAATCACGCTGACACGCACATTCTCATTAAAAGCCTGGAGTTGTTTGAGCAGATAGGGAATGGCCGCTTGGTAGTTTTTAAGCGCCAAAACAGTCGCGGCTTCAATTTTGATGAAGTCGTTGATATCACTGAGTAAATTACACAGGCATTCTGCACTTTCCTGTCCCGGATAACTGGCAAGGGTCAGAATTGCGCTGCAGCGCACAATCAAATTTTCATCTGATTCGGCCAGTTTGATCAGTTGGGGTAAACAATCCTCCACTTTTTGCTTTGAGAGCAAAACGGAGCTGTACCAGCGGGCCTTCCAGCTTTTGCTATCCAGATAGGCGATCACATCGTCTAAATTGCGGGGCGGAGGGAGCTTTGTAAAAATATGGGGATAGATTTCCGTTGCTGAAAAATTACGCAAGGCCCAGGCTGCGCTCAGTTTTACTTCGGTGCTGTGTTCATGCACCAAGGAACGAAAAAGGGCTTCTATGGCTGCCGGGTCACGCAGATAGCCCAAGACCCAGGCCACGTTTTTTCGGATTTCTTCATCGATAGATACCAGATTCTCAATCAGAAGGGGGGTAATTTCTGTGCCCCATTCCAAAAGTTGTTGAACGGCGGCATTCAATTGTTCAAGATCTTCAGATTTCAGTTGCTGAATCACCTGTTGAAAACTTGGATTTTCAGCTGCAGCGAGGGGGCTGCGCTCCTGCTGCAGCGGCAAAGAGGGCTGGTTCATGCCAACGCTAACGTTTTTTCAAGGGTTGGATAGAGACCACTTTGCCATCAAGAAGTTCGAGATCGGCCATCAGGCCAGAGCCACGAAAAATAAAACGGTCCCCGATATTGATTGGATATTTGCATTGCATGCGTTTGATCGCGGCACCACTGCAAAAAACAGCTTCTTTGATGACATCTGCAATGGGAGCAGGAATATTTTCTAGAAAGGGTTTTAACTCGCTGGGATTGAGTTGATCAAGGGGCTTGTTACGCAAATATTTTTGTAAAACAGAAATGGAGTCGGGTGCGGCAATAGATGCCGAAAGCTCTTGACTGAGAATATCAGAGAAGAGCATTGACATGCTTGCTTTGACACGGATCTCTCCTTCCAGAAAGAGTGTTGATGTGGGGGAAGGGGCTTCTTCATGTGAGGGAGAAGCTTGCTCCAGCTTTTCTTCACCCGAATCTGCCGACATCTAGATACTCCCTTTTTGGAATCTTGATAAAAGTTTGCGCACAAAGGGTACGTTTTCCATCTTTTTAAGTGGAAGCAAGAGAATGCCTTTGAACATATTGCGCTGAAATTCTTTTTCTTCTTCAATACGACCCGCCACAAAGCGATCGGTATTGGAGCGGGCATGTTCTTCAGAATAGCCCGTTACTTCGCCTGTCGCTTCCCAAATACCATCGTTGCAGGCATATTTCAGCTTTTGCTCGAGTTGTTTGGTATAGTCTACGCGTTTCTGATAGTTCTTATAATAGATCGAGAGCATGAACAGCGCGCCCCCGAGTGCATAAGCCGCCAATTTCATCGAGTAGCCGACATTCAGCTTGCCATAGAGAATTTCAGAGGAAATAACTTTCAGGGCTTCACACATCATTTTGGGATCGTCATCATGGGGTGAAACCGCCATCAGGCTGGTGACCAGCATTTTGATCGCGGCCTGGGTTTGAATATCGTTTTCCTTGGCGGCCTGCAGAGTGCCTTGCACAATTTCCCGTACAATTTCACGGTATTGGGCAGAAAGAATATCGGGGGCTTCAGCCATGGCCTCGATCGATTGATTCAAGAGCACTTTTTGCATATTGCCGCCCATGCCATTGTCTCCATTGGGATCGGCATTGGCTGCGACAGCCGTGAATACGGCGGCACCGACAGCCCCCAGACTGTACATTGAAATCTGCTCACGAATACTGCGTTCTTGCGCTTTCGCTGCGGTCGATTGGGTTGAGGTACTGGGTTGGAAAAGATCCTGAGATTGTCCATCCAGTACGGTTGCGCCTTTCATGGTTCCCAAGTTAACCCGGCGACCATCTGAGGCACTGGGAGCGCTTAAGGATGAAACGCCCCCGCCCCCACCGCTGACCACAGCAGGGACACCGGCACCAGCACCGGGAATATTTCCTCCGCCACTGCGTTTTGCGCCAGGTTGGCGGGGCCGACGCCGTTTGCGTTCTCCACCACCTTCATTTTCCGCATCCTCTTCGTCACGATCACGCTCATTCTTGCGTTTGACTTTGTGTTCACGATCATCGCCCTGGTTGGTATCGGTTTCTTTGCCACGGGTAATGGTAGAAGAAGGGTTGTAATGATCTCCCTTGAACTGGGCTGATTCTTCACCGGGAGGTTTGACATCCAATTGGTGACGGGTGGCTTGTTCACTTTTATAAACATTGGTCTGACCAGAAGGGGTCGACTCTTGTGTGCCACCTTGATTGCCCTTGACCAGTTCGTTTTTGGCGACAGGATTATCAAACTGGGTTTTTGCGGGGGTGGCATCTCCATTGCCCGATGTCTTTGAGGTTGTATGCTCACGGGCATTGGTCTCAGTTGTCTGAGGATTCGTACTGTTACGCTGGATTCGTGTAACCGCCATAGTTCAAATGCCACTCCTAGCCTGATATTCAAATCTTTAGAACTTAATAACATCATACTACAGATCCAAAACTAAACACAAACCCTGAACTTTAGAGCCTCATTACCATGTGGATCTGAATTTGTGATCTTTTTATTGGAAAGAATTTGAGCGTTTCAGATGCTTGAATTTAAATACAATTAAATTGAAAATAGAATTATTTTCAAAAATAATAATCACCCATTTTATAATGGTTTATTATCAATTTATTTCTGTGATATAATTTCTTAATGCAAGTGACTTGCATTAAACTTAAAGTCTGTAAGTGGAAAATATATTTTAAAATGAGCTTTAAATTACAGCCGTTTTCAAAAACAGTTTTGGTTTTGGCTAGTTTTTTCTGTCTGATTTCTCCTGTCGCTGCAGAAACAGAAAATTCAGAAGCTGAAACGCAGTCTGCTCAAGATTCTGATTCGACTTTGATAGATCAACCTTCTGAAGAGGAGCCCTCTGAAGAAGAGTCTGGTTTTGAAAATCCGGCTCCTGAGACGGATCTAAACACGCTTCAGTCGCAAAGTCTTTTGAGTTCGCCTTTTAATCAGCAAATCTTTGTTCCGAATATCTCCCTGATTTTAGATTCTTCGGCGGGCGGGCGTTCGCTCTCCAATCAGGATGCTTCTGGACTTGTTTCTCCATTCAGTTTACAGGGACTGCCTTCTGAACATGGTATGGGCAGTCAGAATGGCCTGAACTTCAATTATGCCGAGTTGAGCTTGCAGGCTCCGATTGATCCTTTTTTTGATGCTTTTGCCTCTTTTCATCTTCAACCAGAGGGTTTTGAGATAGAGGAGGCTTATTTTTCTACCCGAGGGCTGCCTGGCAATTTTCAGTTGAAGGGGGGGAAGTTCCTCAGCCATTTTGGCCGACTCAACAATCAACACGAGCATTTTTGGAATTTCGCAAAGCGGCCCTTGGTTTATGACGGCCTTTTCGGTTCCGAGGGCTTGAATGAAATGGGATTGCAAGTGAATTGGGTGGCTCCCCTTGACTTTTTTTTGAATCTGGGCATAGAAGCTTTACAGGGCAATAACAGTGAAAGTTTTGGTACGTCAGAAGTCCATTTGGGACAAACCCAAATCGCTGAAAATAACCTGCCCAATTTGTTGGTGGCCTATGCCAAAGGCTCTGTGGATTTGGGCGAGCAGTTTGTTGTTTTGGGAGGGCTTTCTCTGGCACAAGGGGGGGCACGCCAGGCTGCCGTCGAATCTTCAAACCCCTCTGCCCTCGGCAATTTTGCGGGAGGAGCCCGTGTCTATGGTGCAGATCTAACCCTGCGATGGTTTCAGGATTCCTATCGTGAAGTACTTTGGCAAACAGAGTTTTTGCACCGTTCTTTAGACGGCCAACAGGAGCAAGGGGGGCAGGCCTATACCTTGCGCAAAGAACAGTCGGGTCTGTATTCTGAGCTGGTTTGGCGCTTTGCTTGGCAATGGCGGGCGGGAGCCCGCCTGGATTTGATCACCCAGAATCAGACTTGGCAAAATCAGAGTTTGACGGCAGGGCCGACCCTTTTGCCGCGCTATGCCGCGATGCTTGAATTTCATCCCAGCGAGTTTTCGCGTCTGCGACTTGAGTATAATTTAGACCAGAGTCGTTTGGCTGCGGGCGTAGCGACCCCTGTTCATGAGCTTTTTTTGCAGCTGAACCTGTCGATGGGAGCCCACGGTGCTCACAATTTTTAAAGGAGTTCCTTATTTCATGTTCAAACGCTGTGTTTTTACAGTTTTTGCTTTTCTAAGTTTGTCTGCACCTGCTTTTGCGCGTCTGGAAGTGGTGACTGCCTATCCCTATATTTCTGAATTGGTCAAAGAGATTGGCAAAAATCAACTGCAAACGAATGCCTTGGCACGTGGCGATTGGGATCCGCATTTTGTGGTGGCACGCCCTTCTCTGATTGCCCGTTTGCGCAAAGCCGATCTATTGATAATCAACGGAGCGCAGTTGGAAATTGGTTGGTTGCCGCCTTTGCTAAGACAGGCCAATAACGCCAAGATTCAACCCGGACAACCCGGTTTTCTGGAGCTTTCCAATTTTGTACACTTGATTCAAAAACCGCAAAGTGTATCCCGTGCCATGGGAGACGTACATCCGCAGGGAAACCCCCATTTTATTACCGATCCTCACAATATTCCCCCCTTGGCCAAAGCTATTTCAGATAAACTTTGCCAAATGGAGCCCTCCTCCTGCTCTGTTTTTCAATCCAATCGCGATCAGTTTCTCAAGCGCTGGAAATCCCAACTGAAAGTTTGGGATCAGAAACTCGCGCGGCTCAAGGGGCAAAAAGTATTGGAGTATCACCGCCTTCACGATTATTTGCTGCAGCGCTATGGCTTGATTTTGTTCAAAACGATTGAACCCTTGCCGGGCATTCCGCCCAGCCCGGCCTATATGCAGGAAACCGTGCTCTTGGTCAAAGGCGAAAAAATCAGCTTGAATTTGCGGGGGGTTTACAATCCAGAAGATCCTTCCCGTTTTGTTTCAGAGAAAACAGGCTTGCGTCTTGTGACTTTGCCGCATGATGTAGGAGCGGTTCCTGAGGCCCGGGATCTGTTTTCGTTTTATGATACGCTGGTGACCCGGTTGGTGCCATGATCGAGCTTTTGCTGCCCGCTTTTCTGGTTTCTGTGGTTTTGTTGGGGATTCACTCCTATTTCGGCTTGGAAATTATCCGCAGGGGGATTATTTTTACAGATCTTGCGATTGGCCAGTGGGCAGCCTTTGGCAGCGCACTGACCCTTGTTCTGTGGGATGGAAAATTCATGTATCCGGTTTCACTGGGCTTTGCTTTGGCAGGAGGGCTTTTGATTGGCGCGCTTTCACGCCGCAGTGGTCACCAGGCCGAACCGATGATTGGGCTGATGTACGCCTCTGCGATAGCTGGCGTTTTCTTGCTTTTGGCCAAATCCCCCCATGGCATGGAAGAGATCCAAAACCTGATGGCCTATGATATTTTATTTACGCCTTTGGTTGAAGTTGGTAAAACAGCCTTGATCTATGCGGGTTTAGGTTCCCTTCTCTATTTCACCCGCAAACTGCAGGGACGTTTACGGGAATTGATTTTTTTCCTGAGTTTTGCGGCTACAGTCACCAGTTCTGTGAAAATGGCGGGAGTCTTGGTGGTTTTTGTCTTGTTGATTGGTCCGGCTTTGATTTCTCTCTATTTCTTTGGGGGCTCTCGCTTTACGCTCTTGTGGGCCTGGGGCTTGGGCATTTTACTCAATTTGGCAGCTTTGCTGGGCTCCTATTATCTCGACCTGCCCACAGGGTATTCAGTGGTGGCTGTTCAAGCCCTTGCCGCTTTATTGGTGGGGAGTGGCTTTGTGCTGGCCGGAAAAAGCCTTCACACTTTTCAAATATCTGAAAACACCCCATGACTTATCTTTTTCACTACGACTGGTTCAGTCCCTACCTGTCTGAGTTGGAACCCTGGATTCTGCCCTTGGCAGGTCAAACAGGTTTAAAGATTCTCGAAATTGGCAGTTTTGAGGGGCGTTCAGCGGTTTGGTTTCTTGAGCAGGTCTTAACGGGGCCAGAAGCTGCTTTAACCTGTATTGACCCCTGGCAGGTGACTCCTGAAATGATTGAGTTTGAACCAGAGGTCATGCTGGCCTGGGCAGAAGCCCGCTTTGACAGCAATACGGCTTTGGCATTGCAAAAAAGCCCAGCCCGTCTGATAAAAATCAAGGCAAGTTCTGAAGTCGCTTTGCCCGGTTTACCAGCTGAATCCTACGACCTGATTTATCTGGATGGATCACATCGTGCGCGTTATGTGCTCAGCGATCTGGTTTTGGCCTGGCGTTTGTTAAAGCCAGAAGGTTTGCTCTGCTGTGATGATTATGGCTATCGGCGTTTTCAAGATCCGGCCTGGAATCCGGCTTTGGCGATTGACAGTTTTCTGGCCTGTTATCAGGGGTTTTATCAATTGCTGCACCAGGGTTACCAGGTGATTTTACGCAAGACTGGCGACGGCGGGCCTGTTTCGCAGCGCTGGGAAGAATAATCCGCGTCAAGCTCTCAATACCCCCGGATTCTACTCTCAGAATCCAGGGGTGTTTTTATGCAGTGTATTTAGCTTGGGGAGCCTTGATTTTTCTGCATTTTGGCCCAGCTATCCACCAAGCCAATCGTGCGGTTGAAGACCAGTTTTGTTTCGCTGGAGTCACTGTCCAGGCAAAAATAACCGGTGCGCAGGAATTGAAACTGTTGGCCTGCCTGGGCTGATTTCAGCGCAGGCTCAACCAGTGCCGAAACCACTTTCAAGGAATCGGGGTTGAGCTGATCTGCAAAATCGGCGTCAGAATCAGGGTTTTCTTTGAAAAGATAGTCGTAAAGGCGCACTTCGGCCTCAATCGCATCCTGGGCATTGACCCAGTGCAGCGTGCCTTTGACTTTGCGGCCATCTTCTGTCCAGCCCCCCCGGCTATCAGGTGCATAGGTGCAGCGCAGTTCGGTAATCTGTCCCTGCGCGTCTTTGATCACTTCCTGACAGGTAATATAGTAGGCGTGTTTCAGTCTGACTTCCTGTCCGGGCGCGAGGCGGAAGAATTTTTTGGGAGGATCTTCCATAAAATCCGTACGCTCGATATAAAGTTCACGTGAAAACTGAATCGGGCGTGTGCCTGCTTCTGGGTTTTCAGGGTTGTTTTCAGCTTCAAAGGTTTCAACCTGGCCTTCGGGATAGTTGGTGAGTACCACCTTTACGGGATC
Source organism: bacterium (Candidatus Blackallbacteria) CG13_big_fil_rev_8_21_14_2_50_49_14 (assembly GCA_002783405.1). Lineage (NCBI taxonomy): Bacteria > Candidatus Blackallbacteria > bacterium (Candidatus Blackallbacteria) CG13_big_fil_rev_8_21_14_2_50_49_14. The sequence goes on from PFGG01000060.1 coordinate 94,710, forward strand.
CATCACCACCATCCGCCGCAGCGAGGTTTGGTTCAAGGCTTCTCTTACAAAAGATTCGAGCATGGCAATATCGACCATGCTGTTACTTTTGGCGACCCCAGCCCGCTCACACAGGGTGCGAATGGCTTCCGGTGGAAAGCCCCGCCGACGCATGCCAGACAGGGTGGGCATACGGGGGTCATCCCAACCACTGACATGATTTTCCTGAACCAGGCGCAGCAGATAGCGTTTGCTCATAATCGTACGGGTGATGTTCAAACGCGCAAATTCAATCTGTTGTGGATGGCAGGGCACATCCAATTGATCCAGAAACCAGTCATAAAGTGGGCGATGATCTTCAAATTCGAGGGTGCAGATCGAATGGGTGATGCCTTCAAGCGCATCAGAGAGCCCATGGGCGAAATCGTACATGGGGTAAATATACCAATCATCGCCGGTGCGGTGATGATGCGTTTTTTTGATGCGGTAAATGGCTGGGTCACGCAGATTCATATTGGGGTGTGTCATATCAATTTTGGCACGTAGAATTCGGCTGCCTTCTTCAAACTCACCGGCTTTCATACGCTCGAATAAATCAAGGCTTTCTTCCACAGGGCGTTCCCGCCAAGGGCTGTTTTTACCCGGCTCTGTCAGGGTTCCCCGGTATTCTCTGATTTGTTCTGGGGTCAAATCATCGACGTAGGCTTTGCCAGAACGAATCAGATCGACAGCGAATTCATAGAGTTTTTGAAAATAATCTGAAGCAAAATAGAGATGAGAATCCCAATCATATCCCAGCCAACGGATATCTTTCTGAATGGATTCTACATACTCTACTTCTTCCTTGGCGGGATTGGTATCATCAAAACGCAGATGGCAGCGGCCGCCATTTTTTTGCGCCAAACCAAAATTCAGCCAGATGGACTTGGCATGTCCGATATGCAAATAACCGTTGGGTTCTGGTGGAAAACGTGTAATCACGGTTTGATGTTTTCCGCTGGCCAGATCAGCATTGATAATGTCCTGAATAAAGTGGGAGGGGAGTTCGTTCTCGCTCATCTTGCCTCTTTGAAGTTCTGTTTTTTAGCGAATAGACGCTGAATATTCATTATGACGCAGCCCAGAGTAGGCTTCAAGAGAATGAAGATTCCCTTTTCGCACCCTAATCCTGATACAATTCAGAATAGACCTTGCGCAGCCGGGAGTTGAACATGCGGAAATCGATACGCAAAACAGTAAAAGGGTATTCTCGTTTCTTGGCGGGAAGTACCCTGCTCAGTCTGACCGTAGCGGCCTGTGCCCCTTCTGGGGCTCCTACCGTTGCCTCTAAAATTCAGCCATCTGTCCTTCCTGTTATTCTGCCTTCCTCTTCTTCGACTCAAACACCGGTTGCTCCAGTTACTCCCGTTGCTCCGTTGCCTCCGCGCGCAGTTCGCCTGTCCTTTAAGCTGGATCCCGCACTTTTGGGCAGTTTTAGAATCAAGCAGATTACGGATGTGGCAGCTTGTCAGCAGGCATTGACTTCTGTTCAGACCGTTCTGACGGTGCCAGGCACACTCTCTGCCCAGGCCCAGACCAATCTGAGTCAGGCGGGTATTCAGATTCAGGATCAAGGAACCCAAACGCTCCTGACTTTTTCCAATACGGTTCAACAATTGGCAGCCGATACCTTGGGGCTGAATTATACCCTGAATGATCTGCCTGTGGGCACGACCACTGGTCAAACCACATTCCGTGATAGCCAAGGCGCTGAATTGGGCTTTGTTGATTATAATATTGACGTTACTGCTCAGGCGGGCACGACGGTGACGGTGCAGCTGAAGTCAACGGGCGCCACCTCAACGACGCTTCCTGCTTGTCCCCAGGTTCAGGCGCAACTCAGTGGCGCAACATTGACTTCTACGGGGGGAGATATTTCAGCAGCTCCTGTGGCAAGCCCCACACCTGCTGTGGCCCCACCTGTGATTGCAGCTTTAAGCACGACAACAGGGGCAGTATTGGATCCTGTCGTGATTACGGGTTCTGGTTTTACGGGCGCGACCTCTGTGAAGTTTGCAGGGATTGAAGCCTTTTCCTTTAACGTAGATAGCGATACTCAAATTACAGCTCAGGTGCCCAATGGTTTCAGTTCAGGTATTTTGACCGTGAGCAATCCTGGTGGACCCGCTTATTCTGCCGACACCTTTACTTTACAATCCTATGCGGGTGGCCCACGCACGCTTTATGTCAATGCTGCAGCGGCAGGTGGAGATGGCAGTTCTTGGGCTTCTGCCATGAACCGTTTGGATACAGCAGTTTATATTGCTCAGGCGGGTGATCAGGTCTGGGTTACCGAAGGTGTTTACTTGCCTACGCCGACAGGTGATCGCAATAAGTCTTTTTTGCTTCAGGCAGGAACCACGATTTATGGGGGCTTTGTCGGAACTGAAACGGATCCCAGTCAGCGCAATCTCGATTTGCATGAAACCGTTTTAAGTGGCGATTTGGCTCGAAATGACGATTACAGTGATGCTAATTTCAGCGATATGGTAGAAAACTCATACCATATTGTCATTGGGGCCAATAATGTCACATTAGATGGCTTGACGATTGCCGGTGGCAATGCCGATGGTGTGGCTCCGCACGATCGTGGCGGCGGGCTTTATAATAAAGGCACCTCCCCCATTCTCAACAAAGTGAGATTTTTAGAAGACCGAGCCAATTATTTGGGCGGCGGAATTTATAATTCTGAGGGGGCCTCACCTCAACTGAGCAATGTGGCAATGAATGGTTGTTTTGCCCGGCAGGCTGGAGGCGCTATCTATAATGCTCCAGGTTCAGTTCCCAGTGTGAGTAATAGCACCATCGCCTTCAACTCTGCCAAGCATGGTGGAGGGGTTTTTAATGAGGGAGCTTCTCCCGTATTTACCAATGTAAGTTTTACTTCGAATACAGCCCAATATTTTGGGGGCGGGCTTTGTAACCGCAATGGAGCTTCTCCCACGCTCAATCAGGGCCGTTTTGAAAATAACCGTGCGGCGATTGGGGGCGGGATTTACAATGTAGATGCTTCTTCTCCTAGCATCACGGGTTTCACCTTTGTAAACAACAAAGCAGATAATGGTGCTGGCCTTTATGCCTATAATAATTCAATAATCAATCTGCAAGAGTCTGTTTTTAAGGGAAATATTGCCACCTATTATGGGGGGGGGATTTACCTCTACAAGGCTTCTGCTGGCATCGCTCAAATGAACCGTTTGGTTTTGACCGATAATACGGCTCGTAACGGGGGCGGAATTGCGATTCGCAGTAACTCGGCTCCCACTTTAACGAATACGATGCTTTCCAATAATTTTGCCTCTGTGACTGGGGGGGGGATTTATGTCAGCTCTCAGGCTGCGCCAGTCATCCGCCACGTCACCATGTACAATAATTCAGCCAATAATACGGGGTCTGAAATCTATGCTGATTATGTGGGAAGGCCTTCGGTGATCAGCAGTATTGTCTGGAACCCCTATAAAACCAAACCTATTAATAAGTCGACAGACAGTCAGTTAAGCGTCAGCAATTCAATTGTCAGTGACCTGTCAATGGCGACAGGTTCTGGGAATCAACTGGCGGATCCCTATTTTGTCAATTTTCTAGATATGGATGGCCCCGATGATGTGTATCTGACTTCAGATGATGGAATGCGTCTTTCGGATACCAGTCCTGCTTTGGGAGCTGGCTTGGCGGCAGGTATGCCTGCCGCCGATATCCTGGGTGTAGCGCGCACCTCTCCACCTGATGCCGGGGCCTATCAAGGGGGCTTTACAAGTATTCTGCCTCCGTTGCTGGTTCAAGATTTGGTGGTTGGAACGGGGCCTGCTGTTGCCACAGGCAATGCTGTCACTGTGAATTATATTGGCACCTTGACCAATGGCACCGAATTTGATAACTCGTATACCCGTGGTCAGCCTTTCAGCTTTACGGTCGGAGCCAATCAGGTCATTAAAGGCTGGGAGCAGGGCTTAATCGGTATGCAGGCTGGTGGCAAGCGTCGTTTGACAATCCCACCCCATCTGGCCTATGGCAGTGCTACGGTGGGTATTATTCCGCCTGATTCAACTCTCATCTTTGAGATTGAATTGGTGAGTATTCCCTGATTTTCGTTCGTCTATCGGGTACTTTCTCCCCTGATGCCTTTGGTTTCAGGTATCATGGACAAGGTTAACCCTAGTTAAGATAAAGGACTCGAATCATGGCCAAAATTACACCCCGTGCTCAGGATTACTCCAAGTGGTATCTGGATATTATCAATCATGCCAAATTGGCTGACTATGCGCCTGTGAAAGGCTGTATGGTGATTCGCCCCAATGGATACGCAATTTGGGAAAAAATGCAGGCTGCTTTGGATAAGATGTTCAAAGAGACAGGGCATGTCAATGCCTATTTCCCGATGTTTATTCCTGAGAGCTTTTTGAAGAAAGAAGCCGAACATGTGGAAGGATTTGCACCTGAAACCGCTGTGGTCACCCATGGGGGAGGAAAACTCTTGGAAGAACCTCTGGTGGTGCGTCCCACTTCTGAAACGATTATCTGGAGCATGTATAAAAATTGGATCCAGTCATACCGTGATCTGCCTTTGCTGATCAATCAATGGGCCAATGTGGTGCGTTGGGAAATGCGTACCCGTTTGTTTTTACGTACAACCGAGTTTCTCTGGCAGGAAGGGCATACCGCGCATGCCACAGCCGAAGAAGCTGAAGAAGAAACCATGAAAATGCTCAATGTCTACGCCAGCTTTGCCGAAGAGCATATGGCCCTGCCCGTGATCAAAGGACGCAAAACAGAGGCTGAAAAATTTGCCGGAGCAGTGACTACCTATTGTATTGAAGCGATGATGCAGGATTGCAAAGCCTTACAGGCAGGAACCTCTCATAATCTGGGCCAAAATTTTGCCAAGGCCTTTGAAGTGCGCTTTCAGGATCGCGATGGCGAATTGAAGGCCCCCTATTCAACCAGTTGGGGGGTAAGCACCCGTTTAATTGGCGCCCTGATTATGGCTCACAGTGATGACAAGGGCTTGGTTCTGCCTCCCCGCATGGCCAGTATCCAAGTGGCGATCGTGCCGATTGCCCGCAGTGAAGAAGAATGGGCCCGTGTGCTTGAGGCAGCAGATCAAATTCGGCGTGATTTGGCCGCCCAGGGAGTTGCTGTCAAATTGGACGACGATAACAAGCAAAAACCTGGCTGGAAGTTTGCCGAATATGAATTGCTGGGCGTACCCCTGCGGATTGAAATTGGCCCCCGTGATGTCGACAGCCAGCAGGTGATGGTCGCACGTCGTGATACAGGTGAAAAAACACCCTTGCCCATGGCCGGTCTGACGGAGAGCATTCCCCAATTGCTTGAGACGATTCAACAGGCCATTTATGACAAAGCCAAAGCTTTTCGCGATGCGCATATTTTTACGGTTGCAAACTACGAAGAGTTTAAAGAGCTTATCGCGGCTGAAAAAGGCTGGGTCAGAGCAGGTTGGAATGGCAGTGCAGAGGTGGAAGCCCGCATCAAGGAAGAAACCAAAGCGACTATCCGTTGCATTCCCTTTGAACAACCCGAAGATCCGGGGGTTTGCCTCTTCTCTGGTGAGCCTGCCCGCTACGAGGTTTTATTTGCCAAAGCTTATTAAATGGCTGGGCACAGGGCTTCTGGCCCTGTGCCTGCAGGCCGCAACCTATCAAGGAGTTCCTACCCGCGAACAATTGAATACCGCGCTCCAATTGGTGCGTGAGCGCAGCAGCTCAGATGCTGAAATGAGTTATTTTGAGGTAGACGCTTTTCTTGAAAAAGGAAAACTCATTTTGCGCGGAAAAGTAGGCGATGTTGAGCAAAAATTATTGCTTTTAGCGGGATTTCATCAGTTTCATCTTCCTTTGGTAGACCAGGTGGAGCTTTTTCCTTTTCGACAGATCAGCACGCCCTATGCCTGGGTGCGCACGCCCTGGTTGGATGGCTTTGCTGAACCGAATCCAGCATCCCCTTTGAAAACCCAATTGCTTTTTGGTACTCTCCTGCGGATATTAAAAACGCAGGGAGATTGGGCTTTGGTTCAATCGGTTTCTGATCGCTATATCAGCTGGGTTGCCTATCCTGAAGTTTTGCCCGTGCCGGAGCAGAAATACGATGAGTTGGTGGGCTTGGATTCTGTTATGATTCGCCAGCCAGAAACCCAACTTTACCAGGATGAAGCTTTAACACAGCCCTTGCTCAGCGTATTGGCAGGTACGCGTTTGCCTTTGATTCGGGCGGGAGAAAATGTGTATGAAGTCTTGGCGCCTGGTGCGGAAGGGATTCGCCCTGCTTATTTGGCGAAATCCGCGCTTCGTTTGTTTATTCCCAGCCAACCTTTTTTGCCCGAAGAGCTTGTTGCTGAGGCGCGTTATTGGCTCAAAACCCCCTATTTAGAGGGGGGTACCACGATTAAAGGTTGTGATGATGGCGCGTTGATACAACATATTTTTAAACAGTTTGGGGTTCTTTTGCCGCGTAAGCCCCGTCAGTTTTTACCCTTGACTCTCTCCATCCGGGATTCAGAGCAACTTAAGCCTGGAGATCTCTATCTTTATGGTCAGCATATTGGGCTTTATTTGGGAGAAGGTTTTGTTTTGCACCCTGTGCCAGATCAACATCGTTTCTTAATTTCAAGTATTCATCCCGGAGCTCCCCGCTATTATAAACCTTTGCATTTGGAGTTTAAGCAGGGAGCTCGCCTGCTTTTAGGGAATCCCAACTAAAGGGCTTGATATACATCAATCTTCAGGTTGACTTGGGGCAAAAAAGCTTGATTTGAGGCCTGTTAGACTTCAAGTATCAAGAAATCAAGGAGCGTCCTATGAAAAAACGTGAATCCATTGGACATATTATGTCTGCAGGTCTGTTTACTGTTCACCCCAAGCAAACATTATGGGAAGTCAAAGAAATTTTTGAACAGCAGCAGATTCGCCATATTCCCGTTGTCAGTGGAAAGGACGTGGTTGGTATTGTCAGTCTGACAGATTTGATGCGCGTGACCTATGGGATCGCGAAAGAAGATTTGGCTCAAAATCAGGCAATTTACCAGTCTGTCAACGTTGAACAGGCCATGACGCCCAATCCTGAAGTCGTTTCTGAGGAAACGACGATACGAGAGGTTGCTGAACTTTTGGTGGAAAAAGGCTTTCATGCTGTACCCGTTGTGGGTGAAGATGGCAATTTGAAAGGGTTGGTGACCACCACTGATTTGATTCGCTATTTGATTGAACAGTATTAACTCACTGTAACCAAAAGGCTGGCAATCAAATTTTGTCAGCCTTATTTTTTTAGAGATTTTGCATGAGCTTGAAATAGAAACGGCTGGCCTGAGCATGCGCTGTGATAGCAATCCGTTCATTGCTGCCATGAATCCGATTTAAATCTTCTGTGTTTAAATACACAGGTTGAAAACGGTATTGGTTCTTACATAGCTTTTGGTAGTGTCGGCTGTCGGTTCCGGCCAGTACCAAGGAGGGGGCTACGCGCGCTTCTGGAAAAACTTCACGAATTGTTTGGTGGAGAAGTTGAAACTCATTTCCCTCAATCTCTGATTCCGGGGCTGCCTCAGAAGAAAATCCTGGGTGAGGGTCAATTTTAACCCGTGGATCCGCAATTTTTTGCCTGAGCTTTGCCAAGACTTGGGCTTGTGTATCCCCTGGTAAAAGACGGAGATTGAGTGTGGCTTTGGCTTGGGCAGGTAAAATATTTTCTTTGGGGCTGCCAACGAGCATGGTCGGCGCTACCGTGGTGTGTATCAGTGCTGAGGTAGAAGGTTTGGCTGAGAGTTGTTTCAATAAAAGTGGTTGAAAGAGCCAAAGATTGGTCAGTACCACTTTTGACAAACCAGGCATTTCAGGGGCCAGCCAGGCAAACATGGCTTGGGCAGCAGCACTCAGACGGGCTGGAAAAGGGTTTTTCTGAAGACGCACCAAGGCCTGGGCCAGGATCTGGATATTGCTTTCAGCGGGAGGCATAGAAGCATGTCCTCCTGCTTGAGCCACGCTGAGATCAACTGAGAGATAGCCCTTTTCAGAAATGCCGATCAGGGCAATGGGAGGCTTCATTCCAATCATGTTGCCAGGTACGATCACCAAGCCCTCATCCAGTGAAAAACCGCAATTCAGCTTGCGCTTCTGGAGTGTTTTGGCGATAGCGGCTGCTCCTTGTTGGCCTCCGATTTCTTCATCATGACCAAAGGCCAGGTAAATTGAGCGTTTTGGCTTGATTCCTGCTTTGAGCATGGCTTCGATGGCTTCCAGCAGAGCCAGTGCACTTTGTTTATCGTCAATGGCGCCCCGTCCCCAGATATGACCTGCTTGGATCCGACCCGAAAAAGGAGGGGCTTGCCAAAGATTTTCTGTGCCTTTTTCTACAGGCACCACATCCAAATGGGCTAAAAAAAGGGCTGCAGGTTGTTCTGGTGCAAGACCGGGAACGTGAATCAAAAGACTGCTTTGATTGACCCTTTCAGGTTTGAGGATTTGAAAGGTGAGGGGGAAAGCTTGAGCGAGAAAAGCATGCAATTTTGTAAATTCTACCTGCTTCTGCGAACCTTCCCCAGAGACTGTCGCAAACTGGATTGCATGCGAGAGCCTCTCCGCCATTTGTGCTGAGGGTGCAGGATCCTGTGTAAAGGAGGGGGGAGAGACGAGTTGGTGTGATGGGGTTTGCAAGGTGTGGAAGGTCAGGACTGCTGTCAGGAGCATGAAAGCTGCGCCGATGCTTAAAAACAAGGCTCTTTTATTCATCTGATCTTTGAGATCCAATTTTTATTGAGGTATTCTGCAAAGGCAAAAGAACAGGTAAAAGCCGGTGAGACAGCATTTAAAACATGCAGGCTGTGTACATCGCCTTCAATTACAAAGTCTTGTACCAACTCAAGGGTTTGTTTATTTAAGAGTTGGGCCCGAATGCCCGGAGCCAGAAAATGCTTGAAGTCTTTGGGATCAATTTCATGTACCAAATGGCGCGCCAACTGTGCGAAATGGCTGCGTGCATATTTGCGTATTTCACTCAGGGCCAAATCTCGGAAACCAAAAGCATTGCCGAGAAACAATCGGCTTTCGTACCAGACCACTTCAGCAAATTCCTGAAAATTGAGATTGTTCAGGCCCTGGTAATTTTCTCTCCAAAAGGCAGGAATGGCAGTCGGGCCAATTTTTACGTGGTTATCAGCAGTTTTTGTAAAATGCACACCCAAAAAGGGCTGGCGAGGATCGGGAACTGGGTAAATATGCGTGCGGATAATATTTGGGTTTCCATTGTAACCCAAATAAATACCTTTAAAGGGAAGCAAGGTGTATTTTGAGCCAAAGCCAAAATCCTGAGCAATTTTATCGGCATAGAGCCCCGCGCAATTGATTACCATGCCAGCCTGATAAAGCCCTTGATTGGTATAGACCCTGTTTTTACGCTGATACAGATACTGATGGTTGAGTTGGATTTTAATCCCCATTTCCAGCAGTTCGTGTTTCAGGTTTTGGCAAACTTTTTGAGGTTGGGTGGTCGCTGTGTCAGGTGAAAAGAGTGACCAACCATGGGTCTTTGCGTTGGGTTCAATGCTTTGAGTTTCTGCTTCATTCAACAGCTCGACCTTGACTCCATTTTCCAAGCCTCTTTGATACAGGCGTTTGAGACCAGGAATCTCGGCTTCGGAACGAGTCACCACCAATTTTCCGCATCGGTTTAAAGGCAGTGCGTGTTCTTGGCAATACGCTTTTAGGGAACGGTTTCCCTCCACACAAAGGCGTGCTTTGAGACTGTCACTGGGATAGTAAAAACCCGCATGCAAGACCCCACTGTTTCTGCCGGAAGCATGTTGGGCTACGTCTTTTTCTTTTTCAAGCAAGGTAATTTGGAGATCTGGATAGGCGTGTTTGAGGGTTTTGGCCAAAGACAAACCCACGATCCCGCCTCCAATAATCAGGAAGTCAGGAAAGTGGGTTGACACAGATCAGCGATTCAGGTTTTAGCCACCGCAGCCAGGCAAGGGGCGCAGTGTCAGTGACAGATCGGGAGCAAAATTAACGACACCTGGCCTTACATTCAAAAGTGTAGCCGAATTGGGTACAAAGCAATCAGCCAAAACTTCATCTGTATCCGTTAGCAAACCGGCCACAACCATGACACGTGAACCTGTGGACACGTTTTTCAGATAATAGCTATTATTGCTTAAGCGCACTGAACGGTCTGCATTGGTCAAAGAGTCCTTGATACGACGCAAGAGATCGGGGTTCCTTTCAAGGGCGCCATTCGGGCCAGTGGGTGAAAAATATTCACTGTCAGCAATGTCAACATAAGCAACTTTCAGATTATTGAAATTGATTTTACTTGATATATCTTCTCCCTTTTCATTGATGACCACCAATTTACCTTTTACATCGCCAACGCCCATTACAGGACGAACTCGGAAAAGGGTAATCAAATCGGTTGAAATCGTGTCTTTGGGAGGAATGAAGACACTGATACTTTTTTGGGTTTGCATGCCCGTCATTGAAATTGTGATATTCTGGCGCCCGCCAGGAACATTGTCCAAAACAATACTGTAAACAATATTTGGTGCCACTACGGCTTGAGGAAAGATTTTTACTTCGCCGAGTGCATCTGTTCCTTTCAGATCGAGTACGGGAGCAGGTGGATAAGAAATCTGACGCGTGATATCGGTTCCTTCGATATTGACCAAAGTTTCCAGTCCAGGTTTTCCTGCTGTATCTGTTGTGCGCACGCCCAAACTATTGTGGTAGACGTCTTCCATTGTGCCATCGCCATTCAGGTCGTAGTTTGCGCAGTTAAAGCCCACCACGCAGCCCAAGGGGGGAATATTGGGATTATTATTGGGATCTCCAAAACCTGGGGCATCTTCTACCTTGAAATTAATTTGAACCGATCCAACAGGTCGCAAATTCAGATTTTGTTTTACTGGAGTGGGTTTGCCATCCTTGATTTCAGCTGGCCTGACTTGAATTGCCGTGCCTGTATAACCATCAATGGCTTCAGCCTCAAGGGTAAAGGGGCCGAGAGGAGCACCATTCATCGAAAATTCACCCTTGTTGTTTGTTGTTGCTGAAATACTTGTACCAGCAATCTTTACTTTAACTTTGTTCAGAAAAATATTTGAATTGGTGCTATCTTGGATAATTCCACTGACACTGCGTACATTATTGGTGTCCAAAGTAACGATTTGCTTGGTTTTGAATTCGCTGACGTTGATAGTAAAAGGTAAGCTACTATCATCTAAAACAATTTCAACTTGATCACTGACCACATCAAGGACAAAGCGTCCATTGGCATCGGTGGTTGCCGAGCGAAAGGAAAACTCTTTGTCCCTGATCAAGATACCCGAAAGTGGGGTTTGATTGGGATCGAGTAGAATGCCTGTAATCGATTGCGCTTGTTCTTTGGGGGCTTCAGAAACCATTTGAATGGCGCTTAGATTAATAACTCTTCCAGGAAATAATCGCATACTCCGGCTATAATCAGCCCGTTGAATGCGGACAATCACTTCTTCACCTGTTTTTTCATTGTTTGCTTGAATGGGGATATTGCGAAGAAAAAAGTTTCCCAATTGATCTGTTTGAGTTGTGGACAAAACTTTATTATTTTTATCAAGAATCTCAATGGACACGACTTCTTTGGGAGGAACCAAGCGCCCATCTGTCGCAGTTCCAGTATAAAGCGCCCCAGTAATCGCTCCCTCAGAAGTGCTGGTAGAGCTAGCCTGAGAACCGGTCAGGACTCCGGAGGTGTTTTGGCAGGCCATAGGCAGTGTCAAAGCGACAAGTAGAGAGGCCAGGCTGTTAACCGAAAGGCGGCGAAGACTTTTCATGGGTTTTTACTTTTTCCTCCGAGGCGGTCTCATATCATATTTATTTAGGGGCGTATATTATTAATCTGGGGGCTGGGGGTTGCTACAGGAGCGGCAGAAGGTGTTGTAGACGGTGCAGGAACAGGAATCTGACTATTGTCAGAGAAAAGCAATGATTCAAAACGTAAAGGGAAAGATGTTTTGACAGAAATATCATAGCCATTAAAATCTTTGCCAATGAGTTCTACATATGCGGTTCCATCTGTGACACGAGGGGCACGATTACCGGGATAAACAACACTCCGTAAATCAGTGTCAACACTCATGATCTTAATTTGGATATCCACTGTTCCACTTGCAGGTAAAGTCTGACTTAAAGGATATTCTTTTATCGGAAGGGACGTCCCATCAGCCAAAAGGTATTCGACTTTAAATTTTTTGAAATCAACACGGGGCAGTGCGGGTTTATTCTCTATTTTAAGAGTAGGTTCAGTATAAGTATAGACAATAGCGGGAATGCCATCCACAACTGAGCTGGATTGACGAATTCCGACGAATGAACCTGAACTTTGTTGAGTACCTGCTGCGACATCGGTGATGCGTAACTCTGCCCAGGGATGAAAGGGGTTATTCAGACTTGAACATGCCACACCTGTCAATAGAACAAAACTGGAAAGAAATGAAAGTTTAATACACGTTTGCTTCTTCAAGGTCCGATTACTTCCTGCCACAATACTTCTTAAGATATCTTAACATAGTTTCATATAAATCACGGTGCCATATTGAAATTTCGTTCAAGCAGTCAATTAATTATATTCAGTCATCCTTGCAAAGAGTCAAGTTTTTTGATCACAGTTAGTTTCTCTTTGCTCTCCAATAATCGCTCTCTCGGAGGAGATAAAGCCTGTGATATACTGAATATCCATTCAAGTTGAACAATGAAATTTAGAATTTGCAATTATAGTTTAAAAGCTTAAGTCTTTAAAATATAACATGGTTCTATTTTGCTTCACTGTTCAAAGTCATTGTACCCCTGTCAACCCAGGTTGTATACATGGGGCATGATACCCATGAAATGAATTATGAAACCTTAAATTTACCATGTGTTTAGATGGAGGCCCTTTAAAATGCAGTTTTTTATAGATACAGCCAATATTGATGAGATTCGTGATGCCGCCAGTTGGGGGATTATTTCTGGTGTTACGACCAACCCTTCTCTGGTTGCCAAAGAAAGCCGTCCTCACCGAGAAATTATTGAAGAAATTTGTGCCCTTGTAGATGGGCCTATCAGTGTAGAGGCCTTGAGTCTGGATTGTGAAGGCATGCTCAAAGAAGCGCATGAGTTTGCGACCTGGTCTTCCAATGTGGTGGTGAAATGCCCAATGACGGTTGAAGGTATCAAAGCCACCAAGCAACTTTCTGCTGAAGGCATCAAGACCAACGTAACTTTGATCTTTACAGCGAACCAAGCTTTGCTGGCTGCGCTGGCGGGAGCGACTTATGTTAGCCCTTTTGTGGGGCGTTTGGATGATGCAGGTCAGGATGGCATGGCTCTGATTGAAGATATTCGTACAGTTTTTGATCAGTATTATTTTGAAACTCAAATTTTGACTGCCAGCGTGCGCCATCCGCAACATGTGTTGCGTGCGGCTCAATTGGGGTCAGATGTTTCAACTGTGCCTTATAAGGTTCTGAAGCAACTTTTCTACCATCCCTTAACAGATCTGGGCATCGAGAAATTTCTTGCCGACTGGAAAAAATCCAGCCAGGGGCAATAATGTCAAGGTTCTTCTCTGCGGCTGTTGTTTGTCTTTTGATCGGCTCTTTATCGGGCTGTGAAAGCTTTCAGAATCTATGGGAGCAGCCTGCCCGCCAAATGGAGAAGCTGCAAAAAGAGAACAGGCAGTTACGTCAGGAAGTGGATACACTGCGTGAAAAATTGGCCCGTTCTGATGCTGAGGGTGTTGTGAATCAAGTCTTGGTGGGTTTATATGACCTCAGGCATGGGCTTGAAAAGTTTGCACTTCAGAACAATGGAGAGTATCCCCATGCAAATAATATCAACGAGTTGCAATCGGTTTTGAAAAATTATTTGCCGGAAGGTTTCTCAATCGAAGCGGTCTACCTTGAAAAAATCCGTTCTCAGAAACGGGGTTATATTATGATCGCGAATGTAAAGGGCCAGGAGATAGTGGTCAGCAATCTTCTCTAAGAGCTTTGAATTCCGCTGAACCCGTGTGAACACAGCCATCTCGGCGGAATTCAGAGAAGATCCTTTTGGGTCTACTTGTGGTCTGTTCGAGAAGCGTGTAATATGTACTACTGTTATGACGGTGGCTGAAATCTTCCTGATAGGAAGCAGTTTCTGGCTACTTAACAGTTTGAAAGCGTCTATCGCAAATAGATTTATTTGCTTAAAGTGTAGATCTTGATCTCTGCGTTTCGGCTTGATTGATGGCAAGAAACAAAAGTCATACACACCCTGTTTGTTTTGCTTAGTAAGTAAGCAGGCAGTTGGTGCGCATGCCGATGTAGCTCAACGGTAGAGCAACGGTTTTGTAAACCGTAGGTTGTAGGTTCGATTCCTATCATCGGCATCAGCCCCGAACGTATACGGGAGGATGGCCGAGTGGTTAAAGGCGGCAGACTGTAAATCTGCTCACGTACGTGTACGCTGGTTCGAACCCAGCTCCTCCCACTTATACGCCCAGATAGCTCAGTTGGTAGAGCACATCCTTGGTAAGGATGAGGTCACGAGTTCGAGTCTCGTTCTGGGCTCTTTAAATTCTATCCAGAATAACTCAGATATATTTGATAGCAGCATCATGACAGCAGCAGTACACCAAGGACACGTAAAACCATGACGTTCCGATTTGCAGACAAAATTGTCTTCGGTTTGCTTTTCGCTGCGGGTTTTTTGCTTCTGACCAGTTTGGTTCTTTTCAATTTTGGAACAACCCTCGCTTTTTATCTCCTTTCAATCACCCTTCTGGCTTCTGCAACAGGCGTTGTGCTTCTGCGGGATGTGATTCGCAGTGCCTTTCTGCTCGCGCTTAGTTTTTTATGCGTGGGGGGCTTATACGTAACATTGCATGCTGATTTCCTGGCTGCAGCTCAGATTCTGATTTATGCCGGTGCTGTCTCTATTCTCTTTGTCTTTGGGATTATGTTGATTCGCAATGGCGGTAAAAATCTGCAGGAATATGGCGCAGACTTCAGAGGTCTGGCTGGGATTTTTGTTTTTCTAGGCCTTTTTTCCTTACTGGCCCAAACGGTTTGGAAAGGGCAATGGCATCTCGAAGGAAGTACGACCCCAGCTGATTTGAACACGGTTGCTGAAATTGGCAAACTCTTCTTTAATCAATATTTGATTCCCTTTGAAATCGCTTCGGTTATTCTCTTGATGGCTTTAGTTGGCGCGATTGTGATTGCACGTAAGGAAGTGGCTTCTGAAAATGGCCAATGAAATTTTAAATATTGGACTGAAACACTATCTGCTTGTGGCGGCTCTTTTGTTTTCGATTGGTTTGTTTGGCCTGATTACTTCCCGCAATCTGATCAAGGTTCTGATGTCGATTGAGTTTATTTTGAACGCTGCCAATATTAATTTTGTGGCTTTTTCGCATTATGTAACACCCCATGAGTTAACCGGGCAGGTCTTTGCGATTTTTGTGATGACTATTGCCGCTGCTGAAGCCGGTGTCGCGTTGGCGATCGCGCTTTCGATCTACAAACACTTTCAGTCCGTTGATATGGACAAGATCCATCTGATGAAATGGTAAGCCGATCATGAATATGCCCTTTCTTACTCAAAATGCATGGCTGCCAGCCTTTTTTCCGCTTTTGGCAGGCACTTTGATTTTTATCCTGGCTGCCTTTCAGCGCAAAGCCAATCAAGCGGCAATTGGAATTTCAATCACAGGTGTTTTACTCGCTTTCGTTGCTTCCTTGGGTTTATTGGGGGCACGATTCGCTGATTCCGGACACGCTTTGCAGGGTTCTCTGCGTTGGTTAACGGCTGGCCAGACCGAAATAGCGATGGGTTGGTCGGTTGATAATCTCACCGCCATGATGTTAGTCGTGGTGACGTTTATCAGCCTTTTGGTGCAAATTTATTCCGCAGAATATATGTCGCATGAAGAGGGCATTCCCCGCTATTATGGCGCCCTATCGTTGTTTACTTTCTCTATGCTTTTGCTGGTGCTGGCCGATAATCTCTTGGTGCTTTATATGGGCTGGGAACTGGTGGGGGTTTGCTCCTATCTCTTGATTGGTTTCTTTACGTTTAAGCCCGAAGCTGCCGCTGCAGCCAAAAAGGCCTTCCTCGTCAATCGCATTGGAGATTTTGGTTTCTTACTGGGAATTTTGATTCTGTTTTATATGACGGGCAGTCTTCAGTTTTCTGTTGTGACAGAGGCGGTGGCCGCTGGTAAACTGCCTGGGGCACTTCTGGCGCTGGCAGGCATTCTGCTCTTCTGTGGGCCGATTGGTAAATCCGCTCAGTTCCCTTTGCATGTCTGGCTTCCCGATGCAATGGAAGGCCCAACGCCTGTGAGTGCGCTGATTCACGCTGCTACCATGGTTGCTGCTGGCGTCTATATGGTTGCGAAGCTGATGCCGCTTTTTGCACAGGCCACCAGCCCCCTGTTTGGTTCTTTTCTGGTGCTTGATGCGATTGCCTGGATCGGGGGTATTACCGCTTTGCTGGCTGCTGCCATTGCCGTTACGCAAACCGATATTAAACGGGTTTTGGCCTATTCAACAGTCAGCCAATTGGGCTTTATGATGATGGCTTTGGGCATGTACCAGGCCACTACGGAAGCAGGGCATCTTCAGATTATTCCTCTGGGGTATACCGCAGGTCTATTTCATTTGATGACCCATGCTTTTTTCAAAGCGATGCTGTTTTTATGCTCGGGCAGTGTGATTCACGCTGTTCATTCCAATGATATGCGTGTGATGGGCGGGCTGCGTAAATTTTTACCTGTAACGGCCCTGGCTTGTCTGATTGGCACTGCTTCTATTTCTGGCTTTCCTTTCCTGACTGCTGGTTTCTGGAGCAAAGATGAAATTCTGCTGGCGATGTGGGAAGCCCATTCACCTCTGTTTGGATTGGCTGCCCTTGCGGCTGTACTCACCGCCTTTTATATGTTCCGCCTCTATTTTATGACCTTTGAAGGCTCCTACCGGGGTGAGCTTGCTCCTGAGCAGATCCATGATTCAGGTTGGTTGATGAAGGGACCCCTGGTGATTTTGGCAATTCCTTCACTGCTTGCAGGTTTTGTGGGCACACCCTGGACACCCCCGGCTTTTCATATTCATTCTTTTCTGCACTTTTCGCCAGTCGGGCATGAAGCTACAGGCCATGCTGTGGCAACCCATACCGGTTTAAACCCTGTTGTTTTGGGCGTTTCCCTGTTCGTTTTTCTGGTTGGTTTGGGTTTGGCCTGGGCCATGTATGGTTCGGATAAACCCGCACTTGCTCCTCAAGCTTTGGCTGAACGCTTTGCGCCTTTGCACAAGGCTTCTCTTAACCGCTTTTATTTTGATGAACTCTATCTGCTTTTCATACGTTGGGTCGTAATGGGCTTTGCACGTATCAGCGCCTTTTTTGACAAATATATTCTGGATGGCCTTTTGGTCAATGGAGTGGGTCTGTTTACGATTGGAAGCAGTGAAACCTTAAAATACCTCCAAAGTGGACGCATTGCCTATTATGCCTTAAGTGTGGTCAGTATTTTGGTGGTTCTGCTTCTGGCCTTTCTGAAATTGGGCTTTGGAAAGGTAGGGATGTAATGCAAACCAATTCATTTCTTTTAACAACGCTTATTTTTCTACCTGTATTGGGTGCGCTTTCCTTGTTTTTCGTGCGCAGCCAACGCTCCCATATTTACCATTGGCTGGCTGCTGGCTGGAGTGGCTTGACCTTTCTCTTGTCTTTGTTCGCCTTGAGCCAGTATCAGCATGGGCTTCACAATGCCTCTGGCAAAGCCATTTTTCAATTGGTAGATCGCCTGCCTTGGATGCCAGCGATGCATATTCAGTACCAGGTGGGGGTGGATGGTCTCAGTCTGCCCATGGTTTTACTGACCACTCTGATTGTTTTCGTGGCGGTCTTTGCCTCTTGGGGGATTCAGGAACGCAGCCGGATGTATTTCATGATGCTCCTGATCATGGAAACAGCTGTTTTGGGTGTTTTTACTTCCCTTGATTTATTTCAGTTTTTCGTGATGTGGGAGCTTGAACTGATTCCCATGTATTTCCTGATTGGATTGTGGGGAGGACCCCGTCGCGGCTACGCTGCGATTAAGTTTATTCTTTACACCATGTTGGCCAGTGCCTTTATGTTTATTGCATTTTTGGCCATTTATTTCTTCTCACAGCCGCATACCTTTGATGTGATTGCGTTGCTTGAAAATCATAATTCGCTCTTGGCAACTCTGGCGCCTTCTTTCCAGATTCTGGTTCTGGTTTCCCTTTTGCTTTGCTTCTGTGTGAAATTGCCAATGGTGCCTTTTCATACCTGGTTGCCAGATGCGCACGTTGAAGCGCCTACTGCAATCAGTGTGGTGCTCGCGGGTGTCTTGCTCAAAATGGGTGCCTATGGCATTATCCGTTTCGGCTTTGGTTTCTTTCCCGATCTGATGAAACAATTGGCTGTTTTTATTGCGGCCTTTGGCATGATCAATATTCTCTATGGCGCACTGCTTGCGCTTGCGCAAACAGATATGAAACGGGTGATTGCCTATTCCAGCGTCAGCCATATGGGCTTTGTGCTCCTGGGATTGGCTGCAATGAACCCCATGGGTTTAGATGGCGCGATTATGCAAATGTTTACCCATGGCACGATTACAGCACTTTTATTTATCTTTGTCGGGGTGGTTTACGATCGAACCCATACCCGTGTGATTGCTGATTTGGGGGGCTTGAGCGCGAAAATGCCTCTGGCTTCAGCTTTCTTTGTGATGGCGGCCTTGGCTTCAGTCGGGGCACCCGGCATGAGTGGCTTTGTCAGTGAGTTTTTAATTTTTGTTGGCAGCTATGGCAACCATCTGAAAGGCATTCCCCATTTTGCGATTCAATTGTTTACCGTAGGCTCTGCTTTGGGGATTATTTTGGGGGCGGGTTATACCCTGTGGTTGACCCAGCGCGTTTTCTTTGGCAGTTTGCCCCAACGCTGGCAAGAGCTGACGGATATGAACCGAGTTGAACTGTTTAATGTTGTGATTTTGACCCTCTTGGTGGTTGCACTTGGCTTTTACCCGGCTCTGTTGATGGATATGATCAACCCTGCCGCTGAGCAGTTGATATCCCTTTTGCCGAAATGAAGGAGTTGAGTAGTGGACTTTACCGTCATCATACCTGAAATTCTAGTTTGCCTGACCGCATTGGCGGTGATTGGTGCTGATTTATTCAATGATCAGGACGAACGCCGGAGACGTGGGGTGATGGCCTTTATTTCTGCTGCGGGTTTAAGCATTGCCCTGGGGGTTCTGGTCGGGGCCCATGCTGGGGGCTATTTTGGCCTTGAGCGTTTTTACGGAGCCTTTGCACCTGATCATATGAGTTTGTTTTTCCGCTTTGCACTTTTGCTTTCGGCGTTGATGACGATCATGCTTTCGGTGCAATATGTTCAGGATAAG
This sequence comes from bacterium (Candidatus Blackallbacteria) CG13_big_fil_rev_8_21_14_2_50_49_14, assembly GCA_002783405.1. Lineage (NCBI taxonomy): Bacteria > Candidatus Blackallbacteria > bacterium (Candidatus Blackallbacteria) CG13_big_fil_rev_8_21_14_2_50_49_14. The sequence goes on from PFGG01000060.1 coordinate 114,168, forward strand.
ATCCGCCATGCGGCTGAATTTTATGCTTTGATTTGTTTAGCGACTTTGGGCGCAATGTTTCTTTCTGCGGCCACCGAAATGCTTACTTTTTACCTTTCACTTGAACTTTTAAGTCTTTCCTCTTTTGTGCTGGTGGCTTTGCGCAAAGACAACCCCAAATCTGCAGAAGCCTCTTTGAAGTATCTGGTTTTTGGAGCCCTTTCTTCAGGCTTGCTTTTGTATGGCCTTTCTCTGATTTTTGGCATGACTGGCAGTATTCAGTATGCCCAGATCAATGCCTATTTCTCTCAAATTACCCAAGGCCTGCTGGATTCAAATGGTTATCTGACTTTGCAACCGATGGTGGCTATTTTCTTGATTTTGGGGGGGCTGGGTTATAAGGTCGCCGCTGTTCCCTTTCATATGTGGGCGCCCGATGTCTATGAGGGTGCGCCTTTGCCTGTCACTGCTTTCCTGTCGGTCAGTTCAAAACTTGCAGGCTTTGCCGCCCTGATTCGCATGACGCAAATGCTGGATAATAATTCTCTAACCCCTGTCTGGGTGCGTCTGGTATTTCTCTTGGCGATTCTGTCGATGTCCTTGGGCAATATCCTGGCGATTGCACAACGGGATATCAAACGGATGTTTGCCTATTCCAGTATTGCCCAAGCGGGTTACTTGCTTTTAGGGGTGGCCGCCCTGTCGAATTTAAGTTCCCGTGACATGGCGATTTCAGGACTTTTGTTCTATCTTTTGGTCTATGTCTTTATGAATCTGGGCGCTTTTGCAGCGATTACCCATCTTTCAAAACAAATGGGCAGCACAGAAATTATTTACTTTTCTGGATTGGGTGCCCGTTATCCTTGGTTTGCCTTTGTTTTAAGCGCGTGTCTGCTGTCTCTTACCGGACTTCCTCCTTTTGCCGGTTTTACAGGTAAATTTTATCTGTTTGGGGCTGTTACCCAAATGGGAACGGGTTACCTGTGGATCGTTCTTGTGGCCGTTTTGAATAGCGTGGTCTCTCTCTATTACTACAGCCGCGTAATTCGCATGCTTTATTTTGGACAGAGTACTGCCGAGTTTGAACAAAAATCATCTCATCCGGCCTTGATGATGGCGAGTATTTTGGGGCTTGTGGGTATACTGGGACTGTTCCTGTTTCCAAGTTTTGTCCTGAATTTTCTCGCATCTATTCATAGCTTGTTATAATCCTATAATTCGATTAAGGTAAACGAGGGGAATTTCTCAATGGCTGAAAAAAAAGGGGGCTTATGCCCCATCATGAGTTTTCGTGCTTCTTTTTCAAAGGATGCGGCAGTTCCTTGTGTAGGTGATAAATGTGCTTTTTGGGATGACCTTTATGGCAAATGCGGCCAGATTGCCCAGGCCGAAAGATTGTCTGATTCTCTGCAACGGGTACATGAAAAACTTCATGATATGATGATTAAAATGTAGGCGGATGTTAAAAAGTCGCCGCCAAGGCTTTGAAGTGGAGTCGGGCGAAAACCCGGCTCCGATGTTTGTAACGCACTGGTATGTACTCAAGCAAGCTTTGGTTTTCGCTTTGTTTTCAGTTCCCTTTTTAAGCGGGCTGGGTTTATTCCTGGCCCGCTTGTTTCTGCGCCCTGCTGATCAGCCGATTGGCATACTTACCAAAGTGCAGGGCACTGATACCGAAGCGTAAATTTTTAGCTGTCCACCACAATTTGAACAGAGTCCAAATAACTGCGTAGCTTGATGAGATTTTCTGCGATTAGCTCCTGATTTGAACCGGTTGCACCTTTTTCGAGGGCTTCTCCAATTTCAGTAACGCCGGTGAAGCCAAAAATGCCGCCAGCGCTTTTCATGCTTTTGCCCAGGACGCGGATCAAGCCAAAGTCTCCATTGTTTAAGGCTTCTTCGATTCTTACCAGATCTTGTTGTCTTTTTTCAAGAAAAGCAGGGGCATGTTCTGCCATATCTGCTCCAATGTGTACGATCGTTGCTTCCATTGAACTGGAGTCTGGAGTCTCTGGTTCTGTAGGCTGAAGCAGGGAGATTTGATCTGCCCAGAGGGGAATGTGTTGAACCAGAACCGAAAGTAATTCTTCTTTGGTTTGTGGTTTTTTGACCAGGGCCATAAATCCCTCCTGGTCTTCAGGGCTGTCGCCTTCTGAGAGCAGGCCAACAATCGGCGTTTGACCCCGATCTTCTTTTTTCTCCCAGTTCCGGATATGCTCGGTTGATTTTCTACCATTCATCACGGGCATATTCAAATCCATCAAGAGCAGATCAAAGGCTTTTTCTTTAAACATTTCAATTGCTTTTCTGCCATTGTCTACATAACTAAAAATCACAGGATAACCGGATGAAAACTGTTGAAATTCAAGCATGGTTTCAAGATCATCATCGACCAAGAGAATCGCACAGGGTTCGAGCCCTTCTAAAAATTCAGGATTAAAATTCACAGGAAGTGCAGGCACGGCTGAATGCTCGTGGGCTTCTGTTTGAGCGCTTTCATTTACCGGCTGGGTTCTTGTCTCTTCAGGGATCTCTTCTTCTGCCTCTGCTTCTTCAGCGATTTCATCATTGGCAATGGTTTGAATCCGTGAGGTATTGGTTTTTTCCTGAACAGGCTCAGGAGCGCTTGGGAGAAACGCAGGGGCAGGCGTTTCTGGATCAAAATCCGGAATATGACGGGGTTCTTCGTTTGAAAATGCGAGTTTGAGGTTGAAAAGAAAGGTGCTGCCTTGATCCCGCAAGCTGTTAAACCAGATTTTTCCCTCTAAATCATTGATATACTGTTTGGCTTGTGTCAAGCCCTTGAAGGTCAGTCCTTTGGGAAGTGCGCCCGTTTCAAAAAGACGGCGGATGCCTTCCTGGGTCGTTTCGTCAATGCCATGGCCCGTATCCCGGATCATAAACAGCAGGGTTGCGGAATGGTCGTCTTGTTCTGCCAAGCGTACCTTGACCAGAATATTCCCTTGTTCCGTATGGCGCAGGGCGTTGTCCAAGAGTTGGTAAAGAATGTGCTGAAGACGGTTGGGCTCACCTGAAAATGCATCGGGTACATCATCTTCAACGGAATGAAAAATCTGTAATCCACGGGTTTGAGCGGTTTGATGAAAGAGGAATTTGAGTGAGTTGACGACCGCGCGCAGGCTGAAGGGCTGGGTGGGAAGAACCATTCCATTCTGGGCATTTTGGGTCAGTCCTTTGACAGGTTCGGGGGGCAATGCGCCTTCGATCAGTTCACAAACGTGTTGGTGAAGGGTTCTAAGCTCAGACAATTTTTCTTTTTGGCCTTTGGAAGGCACCAATTCCTGAATCAGGCGGCTGATCTCTCCCAGGCTGGTTTCGAGACCGGAACTCTGCAATTTCTCGAGCAGCAGCCGGGGCCGCTTTAAGATTTTTCGTTCAGAGGTGTCACGGGCAATCAGGCAGACAACATGTTTTTCGCGCTGTTCAAAAACAGAGCAACTGACTTCAACTTCCAGCCATTGATTGGCTTTGTTTAAAAAACGAGCTTCATCCCGAACCAAAAGTTCAGTTCCCCGAAAACGTCGGAAATCGATCCATTCATCAATTTTAAGCGGCTCGCCTTCCATGATATCGTAAAGCGTCAGGGAGAACATTTCATCAGCGTTATAACCCAACATGACATTGAAAGCAGGGTTGGCTTCTGTGATCTTTTTTGTTTGGGGGTCTATCAGAAACACAGCATCAGCATTTTCATTGACTATTTTACGGTAGCGTTCTTCATTAAAATGAAGGGCATCAAAGGTCCATTTTTGTTTGGTGACGTCATTGAAACTCGCGACAAGCACCGAACTTCCAAAAATTTTCAAGCGGTTGAGGCGCAGTTCAATCGGAAAGATCGAGCCATTGGCGCGATTCAGTACAATGTCCCAGCGGCGTGAGAATAAATTGGTATTGGGGTCTTTTTGTCCTTCTTGAACGCATTGGTAATATTCCTGGCCTTGGGCTGTGGGAAAGAATTTTTCAAAAGCAGAAACACCAATTAAGTCTCTCGAGGGACGCCCTAAAACGCGTTCAGCCAGTTTGTTCAGACCGAGAATTTTTCCAGAAGCATCTAAAATGACCAGACAGTCAAAGGAAACTTCACCCATCGCTTGCAGGCATTGCCGGTAGAATTCGGCCCAAAGATTCTGTTCTGCAAGGCTGATCTGTGCTTCGTCAAAATGACTGTTGCTTTGCTTGATTAATTCAAGATAACTTGAAATATAGAGGCGAAATTCAGGCTGATTTTTGAATGTGGTTTCAAAAAGTTGAGTAAGTCCTGCCGCTGCGGTCTCTGATGACATGATGCTTCAATTCCCTCTGACTGGTAGTTCTGATAATCGATGCAAGCCGTGGCGTCTAGCGGGTGTGGCTTGTGAACTGCACTTACTATGTTACCTGAAAACAGGGGGTTTAGGCAGTTCAAATTTGAGGATCTGCTTTGAAGATTTAGGTTTCTTGATATAAAAAGAAGAGCGCTCTAAAACATATCCCTTCATTTGAGGGGAATGGTATGATGTATACGGTTTTTATCTTGATCCTTGACAAAGAGGCGTCATTTTCATGCTGCAGTTTTTAAAACGCCAGACAACTTTTTTTCGCTATGTTGCTGTGGGTATTTTAGGAACAGCAGTCGATCTGGGAACCCTTTATCTGCTTACGCATTTGAGTGGAATAGATCCCCGCAAAAGCTGGCTTTTTCCATTTTTCGTGACTTTGGCTTTTCTCTTTGCGGTTGTGAATAACTATATTCTCAACCGTCTCTGGACCTTCGAGAGCAGAGGCAATCAAGTATCCTCTGAATTTTTTCGCTTTTTCCTGGTTTCACTTGGCGGTTTGGCGCTCACACAGGCTTTGATGTGGGTCTTTGTTTCTTTGCTTGGCGTTTGGTATATGTTGGCCAAGGCTTTGACCTCGATGCTTGTTTTGGTTTGGAATTTTGGTTTGAATAAATTCTGGACCTTTCGTAAACCCTCTGCCCCCTCAGTACAAAACCAGGAGACTATGACATCTACGATTGCAACGGTTGGTTAAATTTAAATTTATGGTTTCTATTCATCCCCCTCACAAAACATTGAGCTATGCCCGACATATTGGGCGTGAGTTGGCTTTTTTAACAGTTTCTTCTCTGATGCAACAATCCCAAGAAGAACATGCAGATCAGATTTTACTGGAAGAACTTTTAGAGCGTTCAGTCAGGGTTTTGCTTTCAGAAGCAGAAGACGCGCTCTTGACCTCTGGAAAAGCGCTTCAGGAAGTACACGAAAAACTGTCTTCCTTTGAACTGGAGGAGAAAATAGTTCTTTCAGCGAAGGACCCTCAACGTCAGATTCGTCAGAAGATTGAAGAAATGAAAGCTTTTCAGGCCGCCCTCCTGCTGCAGACAGAGCAGATGGAGAGGGCCAGCCATCTTATGGAAGAGTCGATGCAGATCCCGCTTTTGCGTATTTTGGCGGATACCCCGCAAATTCGCGAATTTGCGCTTGAGTTGGCTGCACAGTATCGCAAACACCGGGTGCAGATTGATACCGAGGTGGATGCGATCTCTCCTGAATGGCCTTTGGAGCGCATGAACAGCATTGACCGGGATTTGATTCGGGTGGCTGCGGCAGAAATGTTTTATGATCCTTTCGTGCATCAGATCGGTGGTGATTCTACACCTTTGCCGGTGGTGATTAATGAAGCCGTTGAGCTTTCGAAAAAATATGGAACAGGCGATTCTCATCGTTTTGTAAACGGTGTTTTGCGCAACCTGATTTCAAAGGCCGAAGAATTACGCCGGAGTTATCGCGCATGAGTGAAGACGTCCGCCCCCGTAAAAAAAGTCTTTGGAAAATCTTGAACACGCCCGTTCAAGATCTGTTTAAAGAGGATGGGTGGGTCGACCCTGCCGCTGCAGAATCCGCAGAAACCACAGAGAGCGTAAGCCAAGAGCCTCAAAGTGAGGCTCCCGCTGCGCGGGTTGAAACTGCGCCTGTTTTAAAAACTGAAGCAGCCCCGCTTGATTTGCAGGCAACAGAGCTTTCTGAATCTCAATCTGAAAGGCCTGAACAAGCGCCTGTTCCTGCCGAAAATCTTGCGCCTGAAGCGTCTGTAACGCATGCCGCTCCGGATGCTCTCAGCGAGACGTCCGAAGCTCTTGCTGAGGATCTCAGTGCCCCTGCGTCAGAACCCGATGTTTCAGAAGAATCAGAAGCAACAGTGGTAGCTGCCGAAGAGGTTTCTGAGTCTGAACCTCAAGAGGGAGACTGGCTCAAAAGTTTTAAAGGCATGTTGTGGTTAGGCATTGGCAAAGAAAAGCCGCGTGTTCCGCAACAGGAAAAGCAATCCTGGCTGGCCCGATTTCGTGAACGCTTAAGCAAAAGTCGGAATCATCTGGCAGATAATCTGCACCGTCTTGCCAAAGGGCGTACCAAAGTAGATGAAGATATGCTTGAAGAGCTTGAAGAAATTCTGCTGCAAAGTGATATGGGCATTGCTACAACGGATCGCATTCTGGACTTTCTGCGTGCTGAAGCCAAGAAACGTCGCTTTTTGCCCAGTGAAGTGGTTCCTGCCCTGATGAAATATCTTGAAGAAGAAATGCAGAGCGAACCTTTCCGGGTAGAAGAAGGCAAATTGAATATTGTTTTGGTGGTCGGTGTCAATGGCACAGGCAAGACGACCACTGTGGGCAAAGTAGCTGCCAAATTGAAGATCAGTGGCTACAAGGTGATGTTGGCTGCCGGTGACACTTTCCGTGCTGCAGCGATTGATCAATTGGCTGTTTGGGGCAACCGTGTCGGCTGCCCTGTGATTCGACACAATGAAGGCGCAGATGCTGCCGCTGTTGTTTTTGAC
>PFGG01000061.1 GCA_002783405.1 bacterium (Candidatus Blackallbacteria) CG13_big_fil_rev_8_21_14_2_50_49_14
CTTTCCTGTGTCAAAAAACTTAAATCGCACCCCGAATCTCGTGATTCAAGGTGCGAAGAACTTTCATTCTGAACTACTGAGTTTCACAGCGCTCAAAAAAAAGATCTCTAAGGTTCGCTTAGAGATCAGCAGGGTGTTTCGAGGAGAATTCAGAATATGAGTGTACTCAAGGGGTCGCTGTTGGGGTCGCTGAAGGAAAGGGCATTCCACTGGGTGGAGGCTGTCCCGGCCCCCCAGGCCCCAGGCCTTGGGGAGGCATCATCACAGCCTGCCATTCAGGATGCGCCTGAAAGAGAGCTTCCATTTTCGTTCGACGCTCTTCTGGGCCCAGGCTTTGTAATTCTTCCAAAGCTGTTGCCAGTTCAGGATACTGGGTCTGAATTTCAGTGAAGTTGGGTGGCAGTCCGCCAGGGCCTCTCCCAGCTTGGCCTGGTTGGGGCATGCCTGTTTGGTTTTGACGATTTTGGAAATTACCCTTATTAAATAAACGTTCATTCAACTGTGTTGACAAACTCGCTTTGCTTGACAACAAAGTTTGAAGGCTTTGTTGCTTTGCCGCTGTCGTCGTACTTTGGTTGGATTGCGCCCAGGTTTGTAGTTCTGTGCTGCCAATTTCTGTAGCGACGATCGTCTGTTCTGTTGTGGGTAATGCCAGAAACTGAGAGACAATCGACTCAATCGAAGTCGAGGTTAACCCCGTACTCGCAATTTGAGAAAGCAACTGCTCACTGCAACCTGGCCCCATCAAAAGGGCCGAAAGAGCCAAAAGTTTCAGAGCTGAAGATTTGAGTCTTGACATGTAAATAACCTCTCAGATTTTGTTGATTACAGTCAGCTTGGTTTGGCCTTTTCGACTGTCTGTAAGTTTCATTCTAATTTTCAAACTTGAACAGATTACGTTGAGATTGTTTTCAGAACGTAAAACTTTGTGCTCATGAAGTAAAGATTTTTTTTTAAGTTTCCCAAGCCATGTTAGGATAATGCTGAGACCCAGGAGGAAGCAATGAAAATATCCGTCAACTGTTTACTGCCTTTAACAATACTTCTGTTCGCGAGTAAAGATTTACCAAAATTCCCACTGGTTTGTGAGCAGGGCAAGACCCCTGAAGCCTGCCTCAACCAAAAAGTGGAACTGGAAGTTCTGATGACCGGCTATGGAGAAAAACCCGATGAGATACTGCAACACCCCAATATGCTCCCCCCGATGGGGAAATGGTATCAGTATCAAACGCGATTCTCCAGCAATTTAGGTCAGCTCAATCTGATCAGTCCCAAAGAGATCGCCTGTCCCAAACTGAAAATTGAGGGCATTTTGAGTAAATATGAATTGGGCTGCAAAGCACACGAAAAAGGAAAATGTGAATACAGCAATTACGTGGTCAATGTAAAAAACTTTCAATGTCTGAAATAAAAAAACGTTGGTTGATCGAGGGCGTGGCTGGCACAGGGAAATCTTCCCTGATTGCCCAATTAAAAGCGCAATTGAAGTCAGCAAGCAGGAAAGGCAAAGTTTTCGATGAAGGCCAAACCTTTGGTGAACTATTAGAGGAGCTGAAAACCCATCCCAGTCCTGAAGCTCATTTCTGGCGCATGGAGCAAGTCATGCAAGCGCTGGCTGGAAGTCTCAACTTGGACTATCTCATCCTTGAGCGTTTTCATCCTTCCTATTATGTGCAATTTCCACTTGCAGAGCATTTTAGCCGCTTCGATCGCCAATTGGCAGCATGGGGCTTTGAATTCGTTCTTTTGGATTTACCCGATCAGGCCTTTGCAGAACGCAGCCTCTATTGTCCTGAACGAGAAGCAGAAGGGTGGAGCGCTGGCAATATTGCCTGGTATGGCTCTGAACAGAAGGCAATAGAGGCCTTTCAAAACTCACAGGCACGTCGTCGTGAATATGCAAATCTCAGTAAAATGAAAGTTCGAATCCTCGATACCTCTGCCCAAAATTGGCTAATCTATGCAAAAGACCTTCTGGACGCTTAAAATGCATGCCCAAATCAAGAGCCTGAAGATTTTGCTATGCTTACTCTTCTGCTTTTCGCAGCAAATTGCCTCTGCCCAGCAAGCAAGCAATCAGTCTGATCGAAAGTGCAGACCTGAATTCCCCCTCAAAGAAGGTTGGTTGGGGGGAGATGGCATTTTTTCTGTTCCACTCAATTCAGGCAAAACGATTTGGCTCTTTGGAGACAGTTTTGTTTCAAGCCAGGCAAATTCAAGAACCGAACCGCTCAATCGATTGGGTGCAGAGATGGTGGCCAATACCCTCGCCCTCTCAAAATGTGGGCCCCAAGGTTTTGAATTGAATTATTATTGGCATAAAAATTCGAGCCCCCCTCAGAAGCCATTTTTTCAGGGCGAAGGTTTTAAATACTGGCCGATTCATGGATTTGAATATGCAGGAAAACTCTATCTTGCCCTTGAAAGAATCCAGACCACGGATGCCGTCGAAAATGGTTTCAATTTTGAAATTACAGGCGTCGATCTGGCTGTGGTTTCAAACCCCGAATCGCCCCCCCCTGAATGGCAGATCACGATCAAAAACCTGTCTGAAAACAGAGAAATCATCCCGGGCATTGCCATGGTGAGAGAAAAGGGCTATCTCTATTTATTGTCATTTCAAGAGACCCCCCAAAAAAATCACCCGTTCCTGCTCAATCGCATCCCCATTTCTAGCTTGCAGCAAACGCCTTTGCCACTCGAATACTTGAGTCAATCTAAAATCTGGAAACAAGGTTTGACAGGGCCTGATGCGCAGGTCTTAATCCCAAACGGCGCAACAGAAGCCTCTCTGTTTTATGATCCTGAAACCAAAATGTGGATGATTGTGCATACTTCACCCGAATTTCTTCATTCTGAAATCGTCATTTACCAAGCACGGGAATTGATCGGGCCCTGGATAAATAAACAGGTATTTACAAATTTCTATCCTGAAATGGATAAAACACAGCCTCTTTATGATACTGAAAGTTTTTGTTATGCCGCCAAAGCACATCCTCAATTCTCAAATTTTAAAGCGCATGAGTTATTGATTGGCTATGCCTGCAATTCATTTCATTTTAATAAACTCTTGCAAAGCACCCAACTCTACCGCCCCCAAGTGAAGAATATCAAACTAAATCCTGAGCATGAAAGTTTTGAGCATGAAGCCAAAAGATAAAAAAACAGGGTCTATTTCAGGCGCTCAATCCCTGGGCTTCATTGTTTCTGTCGCCCTTTTTATGCCGCTTAGATCGCAAGCTGCACAAGAAATGCAGATCCCAGCCTTCAGTTGTCGAAATGGGCTCTTCGCTGTACATGCTGAGCATCACTTTCAGAGAGCAAAAGTCAGCGCTACAGCAAAAACCTATTTTTATGAAGATATTGAAAATTGCCCCCAGAAGCCCACTTGTAAAACAAAATCCTACCTTATTCAGAATGACCCGATTTTGATCAATCAAATCAAGGGGGAGTGGGTCTGCGCCTGGTATGCTGGGAAAGAACGGGAAACGGTGGGTTGGTTAAAACGCAAGCAGATTTCACTGCTGTCAGAAAAAGCGCCCCCGCAATTATCTGATTGGGCCGGTCATTGGGTTTCGCCTCAAGCAGATCTCAAGATCAAACAAAATCCAGACAAAAAAAGCCTATTTTTAGAAGGACAAGCTTTCTGGTATGGAGCTATCGTCAATGGAGAAAAAGTAATTCATGTGGGCAGTATTGGGTCTGAGCGCATAGAACCTCAGCAAAGATTCCTGAAGTATTCAGAGGGTGAGGATGCATGGGACTGCAAAGTGAAGTTCACGCTCTTGCCCCCCTTTTTGATTGTGGATGACAATCTGCATTGTGGGGGGCAGAATGTCAGTTTTCGGGGCATTTATCAAAAGCAGAAAACAGCCTACCAGAACAAAGTACGTTAAGCGCTTAGCTTATCCTCACAAGTTTGGAAATCCCGATCAGATTGGCTGCAGCGATCTGCAACTGCGTTTTAAAATCTGCAACACCAGGGGGCAGACCTTTAAACAACGATTCAATTTGAACAACTGCATGCTCAGGCAAGCACGGCAAAAGACTCTGTTTATCTTTTAACCCCCAAAAAACAGGTTCCTGCGGCAATTCAGATTCGGCCATGCCCTTGTTCAGCAGTTGAATTCCCCAGGGAGAGAGGGCGTCAAAAACCATTTTGGCCTTGGGAAACGCACTGTAAACCTTGCGCAAAAGTTCCTCAATCTGCTCAGGTTTGAGATACATGCTCACCCCAGCCAAACAGATCAAGGGTTCTTCAAGCTGCCAAGCTTTGACAGTATTTACCCAGGAAAAGGCAAGAAACGAGTCCCTTACCATCGTGCGCATCGGATCTGCTTGAATAAATTGATCGCGAAAATTGAGTACATCTTCAAAATCACAATCCAGCACCCTGCCTCGCCCTTGATAAATACGCGAAAAAGGATCATCCAAGCCCACGCCTAAATTTACGACACATGCTTGAGGTTGAAGCAGATGGGCCCGGCTGATCTGATCGATTTGATAGGTACGATTCCCCCAGGCAGCGATGCCGTAACCACCAATTTTGCGATCGATGCTTGAAAAATCATAGTCCAATGATTTTACCATGCGCTCTGATACAGGATCTTTAAAATCCAACAAAGGGTTCAGATGCCATTGATAACGTCCCCACAGAGGGAGCAAACCTGTTTGCCCCAAAACCGAGAAATCTGGATTCATAGCATCTCCAAAACTTTTGCCATTTTCAAAAAAAACCTTTTCGATAATTTTGAATAGCTTGGAAATAATATCAAATGTTCAATCAAATCTTCACAATTGGGACAAAAATAACTTTGTTTAAATTCCTCTAAATGCGATATATTTTGAAAAAAATCTATATTCACATCGATTTTAGATTTTATTAAAATATTTTTTAAGTCTTTATTTTTGCCCCGATAGTAGACAGGGTATTGCAGATAGGTAAATACCTGTGCAGGGTCAAAGCTAAAAAATGGCATAAAATTTGATTTCTTCTCAAACAGCTGAGAATAGGTTTTTGCAAAGAATTTTGCTTTTTCACGCCGCGTGTTTAGAAAGGGCAATTGATTCAAGATCAGAGCAGCTTGGATGGGATGCATTGCATAATCTGAAAATTCAGGTTTTACTTTTTTCAGTTTGGGAATTTTGTCGACATGTCCTTTTTCATCAAAAGCAAAACTAATCTTTTTAAAAAACACTGAAAATATCACGGGATGAGATAATATTTCATAAAATATACAAAATAGAAATTTCTCTATCAAACGGTGAAGTGGCAAATAAGGCTGGTGAAGCATTTTTTTCTGAATCGCATAAAAAACAGCCGAATCTTTGAGCATCAGGGCTCCCCCATACAAACCCACAATATTTTTTAAGGCACCAAAGCTGTAAACTGCAGCATCGGCCTGCAGACCCACGGGGCCAAGTGAATCCTCACACCCCACTGCTTGGGCACAATCTTCAACCAACAAGATTTGATGCTGCTTGCAAAAGTGACGTATTTCTGTCAGGTCTTCGACGATGCCATACAAATGGGTATAAACCAGAACACGGGTTTTATCCGTTACACGTGCTTTGATTTCTGTGAGACCGGGCGTAAATTTATGCGGAGCCGTATCGCAAAGCACAGGCTGCGCACCCGTCGCCAGAATCATATTGACCATATCTATCAGGGTATAGCTTGAAATGATGACCTGATCTTCTTTTTGCAAGACAGCTTGTAAATAGTGATAGAAACCTATTCTGGCCTGCGGAAAGAGCAAAATCTGTTCAGATTGAAACTGTTGAGATAAAAGCTGTAAACACGCAGCTAGAGGCTTTTTTTGATAAGCGAGGGGATTTAAAAGCGAAGTTATAAACTTCCCATAAAATTGAAGATTGGTATTTAACCGATAGCGGGGGTAGGAGTAATTGGTCATCTTCGCAATACTTTATTATAATTCATTTAATTCGCAGATGGCATGGTCAAAATGTTAGACAAGATAAACCGCAACACCCAAAAACAGTCTCAACATCCCATCTTTAACAATGCCCAAGTCATTCCAGAGGGCTGGTATTTTCTCTGTCAATCCAAGGAACTCCGTCCCAAACAAATCAAAGATTTCAAAATTGGCGCGCAAAAACTCGTAGTTTACCGTGGTGAATCAGGTAAAGTCTATACTCTCGATAGCTATTGCGCACATATGGGGGCCGATTTCAAAATTGGAAAAGTCGTAGCTGAAAATATTCAATGTTTTTTTCATCAATGGCAATATGCTGGCTCTGGCAATTGCGTGAAAATTCCCTGTCAAGCAGAGATTCCCGCGCGCGCCAAAGTTCAGGCCTATCCCACTGTCGAAAAATACGGGGCAGTTTGGTGCTATGCGGGCCCCATCGCTCACACGCCACTCTTAGAGGTTCCTGATCTTGAAGGGAAAGAGACCATTACGCGCTTTGATCGAGCCAATTTTTCAAAAGGGCACCACCATATCAGCATGATCAACGGCATTGATCCCCAGCATTTGGCAACCGTCCATGATTTGAATATTCAAATGGAACTTGAAGTCCAGGAAGATCAAACACAGATATTTTTCAGTCTGACAGGTGACACCCCAAGAGGCTCATGGACAGAAAAAATGATGTATTTTTTTATTGGCAAACGCTATTGCTATCAGATGAAGTATGCCGATGCCTGTCTGGCCTCTTTGACGATCTTAAAAAATGTTTATTTTCTAAAAGAGTCATGGAAATGGCCCGCCTTGCATATGTTTTATGCCTATCGCCCCCTTGAAGATGGCAGTTCACTCACCTTCCCGATTTATATTACCTCGCTTGAACCCGGAGTTTGGGGCAAAATCAAAAGCCATTTCAGATTGTGGCTCACCAAACGTCTCTATTATTTTTTAAAAGATGATGATGAAATCATTTATGACAATATTCGCTTCAATACCCATAATCTATTGAATATGGATGCCCCTGTTTCCCGCTATATCCGCTACGTCAATAAACTAAAAAAATCGTTGTGGTCAATTGATTGCGACCATGCCTAAAGCAGATATCTATACTTTGCTGGCACTATTGCTGATCTGTATTTTGATCTGTGAACGTGCTTTCCCCTATCAAGCCCTTGAAAAATCGAAATTTTGGTATCCTCGCTTTGCCCTGCTCTTTCTCGCAGCCAATGGCGTGGGTTTGCTTGCAGAAAATACCTGGATTCCTTTTCTAAAACACAGCGCGGCTCTGAAACTGCTGGCCCCCTTTCCCGATCTCGCTCAAGGAGGCTTGGGATTTGTGCTGGGCAGTTTCTTTTTTTATTGGTGGCACCGTTGGCGACACGAAATTGAATGGCTCTGGAATATCTTTCACCAAATGCACCATGCCCCCAAACGGATTGAAGGTTTTACAGCCTTTTATGTGCATCCGCTTGAATCTGTGGTTTCTTCACTTTTAAATGCCGCTCTGCTTTTCAGTTTGGGAGCTTCCACTGAGGGGTTTATTTGGTCAATTTTCTTTTTTTCCCTGATCGGCGTTTTCTATCACAGCAATCTTAAAACCCCCCTTTGGTTATCCTATTGGGTGAATACGCCTGAATTACACCGCATTCACCATTTGCGTGGCAAGCATCGGAATAACTATTCAGATTTGCCTGTTTGGGACAGAATCTTCGGCACCTTCCAAGCACCTAAAACACATGCAGAGCAAGCAGAATACGGGTTTCGTGAAAATCTTGAAACTCATTTTTTCGAAATCCTGACGTTTAAGAATGTCTTGAGAAAGTACCCTCGGCGACAAAATCCCAAAGCATGAAAAGAAAACATCACGAACAGCGTATGCTATGCTCAGAAGTAAAAGCTCAAAAGGTGAGGTGGATGTTTGGAGGCAAATTCGCTTTGGATGGGATTGCTTTGGGGAAGTATTGGCGCAGGTTATTTTATTTATGGAAAAAAGCAAAATTCTGTCCTGTTGATGTTGCTTGGATTTTGTCTTTGTGTTTTACCCTATCTGGTTGGGAATTTAGTTCTTCAAAATATGATCGCGTTGGCACTGACAGGCTCTCCATGGTTAATCAAAAAATATCTCTGAAACCAATCCGATGCTGATACGTTTAAATACGCCCAAATCACTCGCTCATGAAATCCTAATCGCACCTCCGCTTCAAAATTTTAAAGTGCTTCACAGTGCCCAAGACTTATCCAGCCAAAGGCAATACTGGGGCTGGATTCGTTCAGAATCACTGATTGCAACGTTGGAAATCGAAATCAGCCCAAATACAGCCTGTTTAGATTCGCTTTCCTTTCAAACCGAAAAACCGACGGCTTGTCAAGTTCAGGAAATCTTGGCACTGCTGCTTCAAGAACTCAATCTGAAACGACTGGAAGCTCACTGTGATCGAGAAACCCGCCTTTTATTTGAAGAACTCTCCTGGGCCAGTTTGCCCCTAAATGCTGAAGAAACGCTTTGGAAAGTTTTCTGGATCAATGCAAAACGCGTAATTCAAGCTGATTTTGACTGGGGCCCTCTGCCCATTCAAAAACTAGAATTGCCTGAGTTTCAAAAGGCCTCAAAAGAAGTCTTCGTACTGCGTACAGATTTAAATCATCCCCTATTATCGGGCAATAAATGGTTCAAACTCGCAGAGAATTTACGCTTTGCGCTAGCAAACGAGATAGATTCCATTGGCAGTTTTGGAGGAGCCTGGTCAAATCATCTCTTTTCACTTGCAGCAGCCGGGCATTTGTTTGGATTTGAAACCGTCGCGATGGTTAGAGGAGAAGCCCCGCTAAATCCAAATCCAGTTTTAAAATCATGTCTGCGCTGGGGTATGAAAATTCACTGGTTGGATCGTTCGAGCTACCGGCAAAAACATCATCCTGATTTTCTTGCACAACTCAAGCAAGACTGGCCGAATACCTTCTGGATCCCTGAAGGGGGTTCCAATTTAAAAGGTGTAAGGGGCTGCAAAACCATCTTAAACCATCTTCCTGCAAGCTTTGATGTCATTGTTTCACCTGTGGGCACAGGGTCAACCTTGGCAGGATTGATTGCCGCTGCTCCCCCTACAAGCCAGGTTATCGGAATTCCGGTTTTAAAACAGGGAGAGTACCTTCAGACTGAAGTCGAAAGGTTTTTAAAGCTACTTCAAGTCCAAAATTCAGCAAAATGGAAACTTGAAACAACTTATCATGCAGGGGGATATGCCAAAGTTTCACCTCAGTTTCGCCACTGGTTAACTGAATTTGCCTCTCAAATACCTTTTCCGCTCGAGCCAGTCTACTCGGGCAAAGCTTTTTGGGGCTTGATGCAGATCTTGGAAAATCAAGTCTTCAGTCAAACTGAAAAAAAGATACTCTTTGTGCATACAGGGGGAATCTATCCCTGGAATCTCAGTTGATTTCAATCGGGGCTGTAGAGATTTTTTCTGACAGGATGCGGAAAGCGGGCCAATTCTTGGTAAAGCTCTTTTTCCTTCACACTCAAATTTTGGGGGGTTTCAAGTTTTAAACTGACATAAAGATCTCCCGCAGACTGGCTCGCCTTAGCGGGCTTCATCCCTTTGCCTTTGATACGAAAGGTTTTTCCCTGTTGTGATTCAGGGGGAATTTTAATTTTCACTTTGTTTTCCAAGGTCGGAACTTCGATTTCTGCCCCCAGGATGGCTTCAGTAAAGGTGATCGGAACTTCACAACGTAAATCGCCATTTTCTTCAATCAGAAAAAAGTTGTGTTGGGCCAATTGTATCAAGAGATAGAGATTGCCGGTGTTCTCCCCCAGGGTATTGCCCTCTTTGGAAATGCGAATTTTTGATCCGTTGCGCACTCCAGACGGGATTTTAACTTCCAGTTTTTTACTGCTGGTTTGCCCCCCCTTGCCATTGCAGTTACGACAGGTTTGACGTCTGACCTGGCCTGTGCCGCCGCAGAGCACACATACTTTTTCCCTGTGTACGGTAATGGTTTTGCGTGCCCCTCGGGTCGCTTCCTCAAGGGTGATTTCCATCTTTTGTTCCACGTCTAAGGAAGATTTATCCGCTGTTGCTTTTTTTTCAGAAGGTTTTTCGCCAGGAGGTTTCTCTTCCTTTTTCACATTGACGGAATCAACAATATTATTGAAGATCTCGCTGAAACTGAATTTGTTTTTGGAATGGGGCTCTTCTTCTTTCGAAAAAGCTTTGCGATAGGTTTTCTCAAAAACATCACGGATATTGTCAATATTTTGTTCAGTAAACCAGCTTTGATCCACAAAGCCATTATCAAAATGGCGACGTTTCTCTGGGTCTCCTAAAACTTCATAGGCTTCAGAAATATCTCTGAATTTTTGCATTGCATCTGAAGCGCCTTGATTGACATCCGGGTGATATTTTCGCGCCAACCTGCGATAGGCCTTTTTGACCTCTTGAGGTGTGGCATTTTTATCAATCCCCAAAATACCGTAATAATCTTTGCGAATCACTTCAACTGATTATTTAATAAATTTTGGAGGCTGAGCCTGAACATACAAGGGTTTTGCGCCGGATCCACCAGGGGTAGGACTTGAGGGCGTAGGAGATAAATTGGCTGGGGGAGTAGGGGCTCCTCCGGCAATGGGAGTAGGTGATGAGGCTGCAGGCGCAGCAGGTGCCACAGTGGGAGCAGCAGGAGCCGCCATCGGTTGAATCACAGGAGGGGGGGCAGAAACAAAGGCCTGGCTCATGGGTTTGGCAGGAGGGGGAATTGGAGAACCATTTGAAACTGAAAGTTGTAAATCAGGATAGGCTGCATTCAAATGTTCTACAACTGCAGATCTTACATCATCCAGTTCCTGGGCAGTCACCAAATTCTTGCGCACCAGAATTTCTAAAAAAGAGAGAACATCCACTTTGTTCTCAATCACTGCCTTGGGAATATTAAAACCGCCCACAATCTTGGGTACGGAATTTTCTGATTCTAACGCCATATCGCTTCCCCTAAGATTCAGAGTAAAGGTTGTGCACCCGTCTTCGACCGTCACGAAATTGACGATACATTTGAACAACGACTCCCATCCGGCTATTCCACGGCACCCGATAAAGCATGCTTACCGTTGCTTCCTTCCGGACCTGGCGGGGTTCACAAGTTTACCGTCGCATGAAGACCTTACGATCAACACCATTGCATCAAAGTCACTCCAACCCATTCGGGCCTCAGAGCGGGAATTCGATCTCGCTAAAGCGGATTGCGAGTACAGGGCACCGCTATCTCCCCATCTAGCACAACCAGAGTCATTATACGGGAAGCAAACAAAAATTGTCCATGCACTCAAACCGAGAGTGATAAAGTTCAAGCATCTTCGAACCCTTGCCAGCAGCTATAAATTTTCGTAATATTAATATTGAAATTAAATTAAGCTAGCTTGATTTCTTGATCTAGATCAAGTTTTTCAAGATTGAGATGAAAGCGAATGGCAAGACTGATATCGCAATCTTTACAAGGGCACAATGATCCACCCTCATATAAAATCCAGATAAGAAGTATTTTCAAATGAAAGAATCACAAAAAACTCCCGCATGGAAGCACTTAACGCAGGTAGAGCGTCTGGGAGAAGTCCTGTTACGGGATGGAAAACTCAAACTAAAGCAATTTGCAGCTCTCATGGAAGATCAACTGGCCATGCCTGAAAAAAGAATTGGCGATCTTGCCGTTGAGAAAGGCTATATTTCTCAAGACGAACTCTTGGATTCGCTCTTAAGGCAGATTCATGTCTCACGGGTGGTCGAAGCCAGCGCAAAAGAATTGGCCTTGGTTTAAGCCAAGAGGCTTTCTACCCAGGCTTTTTCAAGATTAAACCTGCCTTTTTGAAATTCAGGAATCTGAGCGCTGTCAATTGCTTTTAATAGGAGCGGCAAAGCCTGATAAAAAGCCAAATCTTTAGGTTCAGGATGAAGACTCCACAAACCAGGAAAACCGCCTGAAAATTCAAGACGAAGCAACTCATTTGCACGCATCCACTGAGTGATGATCGTTTCTGCCAATAATACCCCTGGCAGAACGATTTTCTGATCAGTGCCTTCGCTGTTCAGGTATTCAAGTTTAAGAGCCTTGTAGAATCTGCTTTTTTGTGTCAAAAAAATTCGCGAAGTCCAGGCTGAATAACAAAAACCATCGGGCTGGGCATACGGAGCAACATAAAATTGGGCCACCGAACCATCCGCTCGGGGAGGGCCCGCCAAAGGGCAACAGCCAATGATTTGTTGATCCTGCTTGAGAATCTCTAAAGCCGTTTCAAGCCAATCCTGGACTTCTCCCCCCAAAATCATATCGGCATCCAAATGAAGGACCCACTCAGACTCAGTTTGTGCCAGACCTTCAAAATAGGCACGAAAGGGGCCCCCTCTAAAATCTCTGTGCGGAATGGCGGAGCCAAAGAAAGGGTCTGGGATTTCACTGGAGAACCCTTCATTCAGTCTAAGCAAACGCAAATGCGGGTAAGAGTTCTGCATTTTTTCGAGTAAGTCTTCAAGAGCCAGAGATTCTGCCTTTCGAAGTGAGACGGGAAAGTTTGGAGCGTCTAAGGGTTCATCTAATACCAAGAGAATATCACCACAGCAGCCAGCAAAATAGTCGAGTTGACGTGGTAAAAGCCAGTATAAAACGCCTAGATCTGCGCGGGTCAGATTGATCTGCAAACTGATCTTTTCAAGCAAAACCAGAAGACATTTCTGTTTCAGATTCAGGGTTTTCAGTCTCTGGAAGTTCATCTTCCCAACTGAAATGAAAATCCAAAAAGGGGATACCCTTGGGCACTTTGCGTGTCGGTTTGGCATTCCGCTTTTCCAAAGGCTTCTCCAATGCCAGAAAGGAAAGCAAAACCTCTTTTTGAATTTCTATTGTTTCTTCTGATTGTGAAACTTCTAGAATATCAAGTACAACCTCAGGCTGCTTTTCACGCACTTGAACAGGATGGGATTGCAGATTTTTAAGGGTCAATTTACATAATTTGCTCGATTCAGGACTCATCAATTCAGGTGAAGGGGGTGTCAGAACGGGTTTGTTCTGAAATTGCACACGCAAATCAAGTTGTTGGGTCAAAGATTTTAATACGGGAGGCTCACATTTGGGGGCCAAAAGCGGAGCAAAGGTTTGTGACGAACTTTTAGGCAGGAACTTATCGCTCCCAAGATAGGGGCCGGGAATTGTTTGAAAGCGTAAAAGTTTTTGAATGAACATCTGCCGGTTTTATTTTAATCATAGGGGATTCTAAGAAACAATTTCAAGTCACCTGAGCGATTATTTCTCGCTTCACTGCTCCTTGGGGAGTGGCAGGAAGCCTCTTCATTGAGTATTATGAAGTGTGAGCGAATTCAGGAGCAGAGATATGTTCATTGATATTCAGGCTTTTTTTGAGACCACCCCCGTGTCAGCGACCTTCGCTGTGGAGACAATTAAAATCCGTCCTGAGCAAATCAGTACCGATTCAAGAGCGATTCCCGAAGGCGGTTTGTTTATCCCCTTAAGAGGGGAATTTCATGATGGCCATGCCTATCTCTTAAAAAGTTTTGAGTTGGGGGCCCAGGCTGCTTTCTGTGAAAAACAGGTCTATGAGGCCAACCGCAACACTTATGCAGATCTCCCCCTGCTCTTGGTGGAGAACTGTTTAAGCGCCTATCAGGCACTGGCAAGGCAATGGCGCAGACAGTTAAATATTCCAGTCATTGGGATCACGGGCAGCTCAGGAAAAACATCCACCAAAGAAATCTTGGCAGCAGTGCTCAGTCCCTTTTTAAAGGTGCATAAAAACAAAGCCAATTTTAACAATGAAATTGGCGTACCCAAAACGCTGCTGGAAATCCCCGTTGATGCCCAAGTGGCGATCATTGAAATGGGCATGCGCGGCCAGGGCCAGATTACTGAACTGGCTGAAATTGCAGAACCCAATTTGGGTTTGATTACGCAAATCGGAACCGCCCATTTAAGCGAACTGGGTTCACAAGCAAATATTGCAGACGCAAAATGGGAATTGGCGAAATTTCTTGAGGCACATCAGGGAAAACTTTTTGCGCAAGCTGAAGACCCCTTGCAAAGACTCGCTGCGCAGCAAACCCCACAGCTGGCTATTTCTTGGTGTGGTGAAAGCGAAGACAGTCTGGTCAGGTTACTGTCTGTCACTGAATATGATACTTTTCAAGAAATTGAATACCAGGTTCAAGCGGGCAAGGTCCACACACTTCAATTGATGATGCCAGGCCGTCACCAGGTCAGAAATCTGTTGCTTTGTCTGGGTGTTTTATCAGCATTGGGTTATGTCTTGCCTGAGCATACGCAGATTGAGCCAGAACAATTGTTTGGCAGAAATCAAATCATTGAACTCCCGAATTCCGCCACACTCATAAACGATGCCTACAACGCCAACCCCGAATCCATGCGGGCCACGCTTGAAGTTTTTGGTCGCCGCAAAGCAAAACGAAAAATTGCAGTCTTGGGTAAAATGGGAGAACTGGGCCCCCAGAGCCCCCAACTCCATGCTGAATTGGGAAAATTTTGTAGCCAACTCGAGCTCGATTACTTAATCGGTTTGGGTGATGAAACCCAAATTCTGATTGAGAATGCTGAAAGGGGAGCCTTTCAACGCCTCTGGTTTCAAGAGCATGCTGAATGTATTCAAGCCCTGACTCAATTACTTGCCCCCGGTGATCTGCTCCTTTTAAAGGCCTCCCGTTCGGCTCAACTTGAAAAACTCATTGAAGGTTTGACCTTTGTTCCAGAATCTGAGGGCGCGTGAACCGAGCGCTTTGGATACAAATCGTGATGAGTTTGCTGATGGGGGCCCTCTGTCAATTGGCGGTTCTCACCCTGCCCCCCTTAGAATGGCTTGAATCCCGCTTTTATGATTTGAGAATCTATTTTCAAACCCCTTCAAGCCCCAACCCTGAAATTCTTTTGGTGGATCTTCTGCCCTCAGAAATACCAGAATTGATTGATTGGATTCAAAAAAAGCATTTGACTGGTCTCAAAGCCTTGGGGATGGATTTTCAGGCCAAAGATTTTTATGAACATGAATTGGCTCTTGATACCCTGCGTTCGGCCCCTTTTCCCGTGGTTCTTTCCTCAAGACTCAAGTTTAAAGGGCAGGCACCGGTTTCAATCTACAACCCCCAGCGAATCAGCGGAAAAAACTTCAGCATTGGCATTTCAGATTATTTGCCGGATCCAGACGGGGTTCTGCGTAAACAAGCTGGCGTTTTTTATTATCAATCAGCCAAAGAAAAAAAAATCAAAGCCATCGAGGCCTTTACCTGGGCGTTGTTTAAACAAACTCAAAATAAGCGGGTCAGGCCCCCGGCCTCCAGTCTGATTCACTTCTCAGGGCCCAACCAGCTTTATCCCACACTTGAATTTTCTGAATTGAAAAAAATGTCTGCGCATGCACTCAATAATAAATATGTTCTGGTAGGAGACAGCCAGGAAATCTTACCCTTCGATACCCCAACCCATGCCCGCATCCCGATTTTAAGTCTCCATGCCCAAACGCTTTCAGGTTGGCTCAATCAAACCTATTTTCGAATCCCTGCCCTCTTCAATCTTTTACTGCCTTTGCTGCTGGCTTTGCTGACCCTTGGCGTTTTGAGTTTTACCCTCCGCTGGGGCATGTTGGTTTCTGCGCTTTCGACGCTTACCTTATTTTTTTCTTATGCCACACTCAATATTCTGTTTTTTCAATATTTTAATACCGTTTTCGCAATGAGTTCCCCCTTATTCGCCATCTTGATGACCGCAGGCGCTGTGACCGTCTTTTTTAATCGAACAGAGGGTCAGCGCAGAGCTGCCATTTTAAGTACTTTCAGACGCCACCTGCCAGACAATATGGTAAGAGAACTGCTTGAAAACAGCGAACCCGATCGTTTGACTTTGCATGAGCGAAGGGTGGTCACTGTGATGTTTACAGATATTAAGGGCTTTTCAAGAATGGGCGAAAAATTGCCCCCCGACCAGATTATTCACATCCTCAATGAATACCTGACTGCCATGACAGATATTGTGTTTAACAATCAAGGAACCCTCGATAAGTATATCGGGGATGGTATCATGGCTGTTTATGGAAATATTGGTGAGAATAATCCACGGCAAAATGCCTACTATGCAGTAAAAACAGCTTTAGAAATGCGAATTGAAATGGAAAGACTTCAGAAGAAATGGATGCACGAAGGATTGCGACCGATTCAAATCCGAATTGGGATCAATACCGGTGAAGCGCTGGTCGGCTACGTAGGCCACCCCAAACGCAAAGAGGTGACGGTTATTGGCGATACGGTCAATACAGCGGCCCGAATTGAAAAGCTGAATAAAAAATACCACACCCATATTTTAATCAGCCACAGCACCTATGAATATGTAAAAGATTGGATGGATTCGGTGGCACTGGGTGAAGAAAAACTAATGGGGAAAACAAGCAGTGTCAAAATCTATGAAATACGCGGCTGGAAAGACGAAAAAATCCCCTCATGAAACGCGTTTTAATCTCTGGCTATTACGGATTTCACAATACGGGTGATGAAGCGATTTTAACTGCGATCTGTCAGTTACTTAGCCCCTTTGAGCTTGAAATCAAAGTCTTGACGGCCCAGGAAGATCATGAACTGCAAGGCTGTCAGTTTCAAGCGATTCAAAGAACCCAAATGGCCCAAATTTACCAAACCCTGCAAAATACGGATTTGTTTATCAGCGGGGGGGGAGGGCTGTTTCAAGATGTAACGGGCTTGGGAAGCATCCCCTATTATGGGGGCTTGCTCTGGCTGGCCCGCCGTTTGAATGTGCCCACCCTGATCTTTTCTCAGGGCTTGGGCCCCTTGAGAATGCCCTGGTCGCGCTGGGCCGTCAGTAAAATTTTTCATGGTTGCTCTGGAATCAGCTTAAGAGATCAGGATGCCATTGATTTGCTCAAGGAAATCAAGGGCCCCGTCCAACGAACGGTTTTAAGTGCCGATCCTGTATTGGCCATGCGGGGAATGCCACCTGGAAGGGCTGAAGAAATTCTCAGACAAGAAGGGCTCAACCCAGATTACCCCATCATTGGCGTTTCGATTCGCCCCTGGAAAACCTGGTATGAAAAACAATTAAAAAGTTTTACGGCCGTCCTGTCTCAATTTGCTCGGCAAGCCAGGGCTCAACTTCTGTTTATCCCCTTTCAAGCCGATCAGGATACCTGGATGTGTCATGAAGCCGCTTACGCCATCCAGACCCGACCGGCGGCCTGTCAACCCGGCCTGCATGTCCTGCGCGGAAATTATTCACCTTTGGAAATCTTCAGTTTAATTGGACAGATGGATATGATAGTGGGTATGCGGCTTCATTCTCTGATCATGGCTGCCGCCAACCGTGTCCCTGCTGTGGGCATTGTCTACGATCCCAAGGTCAGAAGTTTTTCTGAAATGGTGGGCTACCCCTTTATGGGCAGCGTGACATCCTTAAGCCATTCAGATCATTTCTATCAATATCTATTCACAACCTGGCAGGAAAGAGAGGCGATCCGAAAAAGTCTCGACCAGAAACTGCCCGCACTTGAGAATCGTGTATACGAAGCTGTCAGGATTGCATTACAATTACTTGGAATTGATTATGAAAACTTTGAATAAAAACTGGCCTGTAACGGCCCTATTAAATATTTCTGTTGATTGTATTGGAAAATCTGCACTGCTTGAATTGCTTCAATCTGGTAGAAGCTTGAATGCCCCCATACATCTGGTGACCATGAATGCAGAAATGGCCTATTCAGCACTTGAAAACCCTGATTTTATGCGTATTTTGCAGTCTGCTGACCTGATCATCCCCGATGGAATTGGGGTGGTTTGGGCCCTGGCGCGTCAAGGGGTCAAAGTCGCGCGTCTGCCAGGGGTGGAAATCGTCGAAGATCTCCTGGCAGCATCTACACAGTCGGATCTTAAGCTTGCTCTCTTGGGCAGCAGTGAAAGCACCCATGCAATCTTGCCTGGGATTCTTCAGGAGCGCTTTGGTGAGGTTAAACTTGTCTACCGCCGCAATGGATTTTTTCAGCCCGAGGACGTGCCCCAACTGATTGCAGAAATTAACCAGGCCCAACCCGATATCCTCTTTGTGGCGTTGGGGGTTCCCAAACAGGAAGAATTTATTGCCAAATGGCGATCCGAGCTGAAAGTTCCGATTTTAATCGGAGTCGGCGGCTCCTTTGATGTGATTTCAGGCCAACTTCAACGTGCTCCGCTTTGGATGCGTAAAATGCATCTCGAATGGTTTTATCGGCTGATTCAACAACCCAGCCGATGGCGCAGAATGCTTGCCCTCCCAAAATTTGTATTAAAAGTGATGTTTTCACCCGCATGATACGCTTTGTCAATATTAGCAAAACCTATTCAACGGGTGTTAAAGCCCTGGTCAATATTAATTTAGAAATCGAACCCGGTTCCTTCACTTTCCTCGTGGGAACTACCGGCTCAGGAAAATCCACCTTGATGCGACTGCTCTTTCGCGAAGAATTGGCAAGCAGCGGGGAAATTTGGGTTTTTGGAAAAAACATTGAAAATCTAACCCGCCATGAAGTGCCTGTTTTAAGACAACAGACGGGGGTCATTTTCCAAGATTTTAAACTGATCCCTCAAAAAACTGTCTGGGAAAACATCGCTTTCGCGCTTGAAATCATGGGGGTCTCCAAAAAGGAACAAAACAGCCGAATTGAAAGTGTTCTGGAACTTACCAATATGTCTCAATACGCACATACCTTTCCCACCCAACTCTCAGGGGGAGAGCAACAGCGGGTCTCGGTGGCTCGCGCGATAGTGAATAAACCTCCTTTGCTTTTGGCAGACGAACCCACCGGAAATCTCGACCCAGATACCTCTTGGGAAATTATGAAATTGCTTTCCAAAATTTCGGCGGCAGGGACCACTGTCTTGGTGTCGACCCACAATAAACACCTTGTCGATTTATTGCAAAGACGGGTGGTTAAACTCGATAAAGGAAGAATTGTAGAAGACACTCTTGAAGGAGGCTATAATCAGCGTGCCAGACGTAAATAAAGTTTCACGGCAGTGGTTGTTCAGCCTGCAACAAGGCACACAAAATTTGGTGCGCAGCCCCTTTATGAGCTTGGTGGTGGTCAGTACCATGACGATCGCATTGGGGGTGCTCGGCTTCCTCTTGCTGACCCTCAGTGATATCAACTATATGTCTGAGCAAATGTCGAGCCAATTGAAAATCGTCGTATTTTTACAGGACGATCAGAAACCTGAGACGGCTGCAGCTCAAATTGAAGCCATCAAAGGTGTGCGTCCTCCTGTCGTATCTGTCAGTAAAGAAGACGCCTTGAAAAGCATGACTGAAGAACTTCCTGACTTAAAGAGTTTGCTCGAAAATCCCGATACCAAAGTTCTGAATAACCCTTTTCCTGCAACGCTTGAAGTTTCTGTAGAAAAACTTGAAAATATGTCTGCTCTGGCAGAAGAAATTAAAACAAGTGTACCGGGCGTTGAAGGATTACAATTTAACCAGGAATTGGCAGAACAACTGAAACAAATTCAAAATGCTGTGCAATTGATCGGTTTTTCAATTGCCGGGCTGCTCTTTTTAGGCACCTTGTCGATTGTCATCAATACGATTCAATTGGCTGTTCATAACCGCCAGCGTGAAATTGAGATCATGCACCTGGTCGGAGCCCCTGATTGGTTTATCCGCCTTCCCTTTTTGCTTGAAGGATGTATTTTTGGAGTGCTAAGTGCCATGACCAGTTCAGGTCTTTTGGTCTTCTGGCGCTTGGTGCCTTTGCAACAGATCAAAACCTGGTTTAGTTTTATTCAGCTTCAACCCGGATTGGGCCCAATTTTGCCAGTTACTGCAATCGTGACAGGAGTTGGTATAATGATGGGAATTCTCGGCAGCGCATTGTCTGTGCACCGTTATATCCGATTTGAAAAATCCGCAGAGAAAGGAAAAGCTGAACATGCGTGAAGAAAATGAATCTTCAGCGGAAAAACCAGAGATTGAACTGGAAATTTCTTCAGATATAGCTGAAAACGAAGATATTCCCCTTCGAAAACTCTCGATTTACGATTTGCAGGATGAAATTTGCAACGAAAATGAAGTTGATCTACTCAATTTGGTTTTTGAATTTCAAAATGAAGGTAAATTGCCCTGTGATTGTCGCGAATGCCTTTTAGACATCACAGCAGTCGCGCTCAACTACTTACCCCCCCGTTACTCAGTATCCATTCACAAGGATCTCTACCTGACTCCCGAACTCCAGGCCGCCCGAAAAGTAGAAGTGGAGGCAGCACTTCTCCATGCCTGTGAAAAAGTTAAAGTTCGGCCCCACCACTAAGCACTTTTAAGCCCCATGCATTTTTTACTGGCTGGGGCCTTTATCATAAGTTTTGCGCCTGTTTTGGTGCGTCTTGTCGATCTTCCCTCCGCTGTGATCGGCTTCTATCGCATGTTGTTTGGACTCTTCGTGCTGATATTGATTGGATTTTTTCGGCGCCAAAACTGCAAAGTTGACTCAAAAACCTTTAAACTCGCGCTGGGAGCAGGCCTCTTTTTCGCTTTGGATATTCTCTTCTGGCAGCGTTCAATTCATTTAATTGGACCGGGTTTGGCTACTCTTTTAGCCAATTGCCAAATATTTTTTGTTACCCTGATCGGTTGGGCGGTGCTCAAAGAAAAACCCCATCCCCGTCTCTGGATAGCAATTCCTACTGCAATTTTAGGTCTCTGGCTGGTGGTGGGGCCTTCCTGGAACTCGCTCAGCGATGGCCCAGCCGGAATCTTACTGGGGGGGCTCGCCGCGATCAGTTACTCCCTCTATCTCTTGGTTTTAAGAGCGGCAGAAAAAAACCATCGCAAAACAAATCCCGAAGGCCCTTCCCCGGTTATGCTCTGGAATACCTTCAGCTCTTTGCTGATCCTTTTCATGACCGTGCAAATGGAAAAGAGCTCCATTGCTTTGGCATCAGGAAATCTTTGGCTGATCTTGATAGCCTATGGTATTTTTATTCAAGGTTTGGCTTGGCTCTTCATCAGCAAGGGCTTGGCGCAGGTTCCTGCTTCTCGGGGAAGTTTAATTCTTTTACTGCAACCTGCATTGGCTCTGGTTTGGGATGTACTCTTCTTCCACCACCCCTTGAGTGCCCGCGAAGCGAGTGGTGCCTTGCTGACCTTGATCGCAATTTATTATGGTGCAAGCCTCAAGACCTGAGCTAAAAACTGGCTTCAAGTCGGGGACGCCCCAATTTGAAACCATGCTTATCCGCTATTTTTTTGATCTGTTCAACCTGCTGTTTATGCAATCGTCCATGGCTATAGTTTTGCTGGATGCCTTCCAAACCCATTAGGAGAGTTTCAGCCATACAGGCAAAGGAATAGCCAGGTTCAAGGGGAATGCCAGGCACATAAAAATCTGGATTCAAGGGCAATTGCACCAAGCCCCCCAAGATCACATCTACATTCGGACATTGAAGTTTGACCTCTGCAGACGTATCCATCGGAACAGAGATATCGCAAATGATATGGGCACCTTTCCCCAAAACTTGGGGAAAAATAACGGGCTCGGGTGAATTACTTGCCCCCAGAATCAATTCTGAACTCGCCAAAGCGGAGAAGTCTGTACAAATTTGAATCGGGGCAAGCTTACCCAGCAATTCAGTGAATTTTCTCCAAAGTCCCCGTTCTTCGACAGGAGCCAGAAACTCTGCAAAATCAACACCCAGCGAACTTAAGCTGGCAGCGATTCCTTTCAGGGGAAGTGGGGAAGCAAAAGATCTTAAAACCTCAGCATAGATTCTATCGGCTGTCTTCTCCAATCTGCTTTCACTGCCCGGCCTGCCAATTAAAGCAATCTGAGCAATCTCCCCGGCCATGCATTCAGCATAAATACTTGCGATATTTCCAGCCGCACCAATCACAGCAAGCCGCGCTGTATTCAGTTCAATCTCTTTGTTTCGGGCAGCAGTGAGCATGGCTTCAATGCCCATTGCGACAGTCAGCGCATTACCCGTCGTTAATGCCAGTTCCTGGCTCAGAAGCGTGGTTGCATTGAAGGTTACGATTGAATTATAGCCCCCCAGCCCCAAAACCTGATGGTGTTTTGAACGGGCAATGTCCACAGCTTCTTGGACCAAATTCTGAACGGGTGCCAGCTTTCTGCTTTCCAAATGACGGTGCATAATCTCAGAATCGAGACATAGGCCCATAAAATTTAAAATGACAGAAGTCCCCAACTCGGAAGTAACTTTGAGGCGGGTATAGATTTGAGGGCCCACCCAAGGCCACAACTGATCTAAAAATAGTTTCAATTCTTGCGCAGAAAACACAGCCAATCCGGGATCCCAGAGGGGAACATGTTCTGGTTTAATAAAATGCCCCAGAAAGGTCACCTGGGGAAGTTTTTCATCCTCTGCCGCGATCGAAACGCCTGAATACAGCTTCTCAGGTAAAGGTTGAAAATCTAAATCTGCGCCCACCAAATAGCCAGTGAGGGCAGCAATCTGGGCTTCAGCCAAAATTTGAAAAAGGCGTTCAAAGGCCTTGAAGATCTTTTCAAGCGCTTCCTGGGTCAGTAAATAACAGGGTTCCAAACGCAAGGTTTGCGGATTACTCAGGGTGGGAGCAACCCGAATCTGGGCATGATGAAGCAACCACCCAGCCAAAACATAGCCCAAAAGTCCTTGTTCAGCCAGCATATTTAGAGCAGGAGAAGAACTCTCTGTAATAAGATGGAATTCAATCCCCAACATGAGGCCACTGCCTCTTACTTGCTTTACAACGGTGGGGAACCTTTCTTTCAAAGCCAAAAATCCCTGTTTGAGCTGCTCACCCATTTCTGCACAGCGTCTGGGAATTTCTTCGCGATCCAATAAAGACAGGCTCTCCAGGGCGACTTTGGAACTCAGCGGGTCTTCAGCGAAAGTAGAGCTGTGAATCAGACTGAATTCAGGTTGATAGACCTCTTTCGCAATCAAAGCAACCCCCATTTTGGTCAGCCCCCCACCCAGACTTTTCGAAAGCAGATAGGTATCGGCCACAATAGCTTGGGTCTGAGAGTATAAAAATTGACCGGTTCTGCCCATACCTGACTGAATTTCATCGAGGATCAAAGGGAATTTAAATTCAGAAGCCAAGCTGCGACAACTCTGCATAAACTCAGGTGAAATGCTTAAAATCCCGCCCTCACCTTGCAAGGGTTCAGCAAAGAGCGCAAGCACCCGGCTGGCTTGTTTGGCTTGAAGACTCAAACCAGATTTGCCAAGTATCGGGAGATACCATTCAGATTGCCAATTTAAAATCGTTTCACGCAATCCTTGGCTCTGACCGGGTTCCAAGAAAAAAGCAGGCACCCCCAAACGCGAAAAAGGTTCACGGTACTCTTTGCCATGGGTCAACTGAAGGGCTGCTGTTGTTTTGCCATGAAAACCATGCTCCAAAGCAAGTAAAATCGGCTCGGTCTCAAAATAGGCTTTAAATTTTTGATTTAAGAACGCGCTCAAGGCTGCTTGAGTCGTTGCAAGGCCTAATCCACTTAAGCAGGCCTCTGTCTCAGGAGTCAGTTTCACAGGGTATTGGTCTAGAAGCTGAAGGGCCTGTTCAAATTCAAATTGAAAAGCTTTGAGACGCTTCTGATACACCAATTCAGCATGTTTCAAAGCAGCTTCAACGGCTTCAGCCCCTGAATTTACAAAGACACTGATATAGTGTTTTCCCGTAATCTCGGCCAAGCGTTTATCCAGCTCTTCGGCAAGCAGCCCAGCTTCACGCCGTTCGCTCCCTTGGGCCAGAAAAGGCCGTTGAGCTGTCAATTCTGCTTGCAAAACCGAAACCAAATCCGGATGATTGTGTCCAAAGAGGGTAGCGCCATAGCCCCCAATCAAATCCAATACGGGGATTTCTTGACCGTCTTTTTGATAGAAAAGATAGGCTCCTTCACCCCGATGGTAATATTTATCGAGCTGGAGAGCCTTTAACAATTGCCCCAGTTCGGGTCTGACATAGGTTTGATAGGCGGAATCAATCATTTTTGAGCCCTACGAATCATGCGAATTCTGTGATTTTGGGTATCGGCAATCGCCAGCCCCGTAGGAGTCAGAACCAAACCAGAAGGCATTGCAAAACTTCCTTCTTTAAGAGACCCATTCTGAAAACGGCCTTGCCCATTGCCCGCAAAATTTGAAAGACTCCGATCAGGTGAAACCAAACGAATGCGATGATTTCCAGAATCTGCAATATACAGGTTTCCTGCCTGATCAAGATCCAGCCCTCGGGGTTCATTCAAACGGGCCTGTTCACCCACCCCCTCTTGATCTCCGGGGGAGCCATTTCCAACCCAGGTTTCAAGCATTCCTGTCTTGCCCAAGCGACGAATCGCATGGTTAAATCCGTCAGAAATATACAGGTTTCCCTGCGAATCAGCGACCAAATCACGCGGGGAATTGAGTCGGGCTTCTAGCGCAGGCCCATTTAAGAAACCCTTTTCAGCGCTGCCTACCAGTGTAGAAACGGTTTTGCCATCAGCACTTAATTTTCGAATTCTGTGGTTGTTGCTGTCGGCGATCAAAAGATTACCTTGCGCATCCAGACAGAGTCCACTGGGGCTTGAAAACAAGGCGGTCTGTGCCTCTCCATCCTGAAATCCAGATTTTTTGGGCACACCTGCCAAGGTACTGACATTTCCTTTGACATCAATTTTGCGAATCAAATGGTTGCCTGAATCAGCAATATACAGATTTCCAGCCTGATCCACGGTCAAGCCCACAGGATTGTCAAACTGGGCTTGGGCAGCTTGCCCATCTTGATATCCTGGCGCACGCTGCCCCGCAAAGGTAGTTGTCTGGCCTTGCTGGCTTATTTTGCGAATTCTGTGGTTAAAGCGATCGACCCCATAAAAAAAAAGATCTGGCCCCTGCACAATATCCCAAGGATAGCTGAACTGCGCTTCTTGAGGCCCACCCTCTTTAAAATCTGAATCGCCCTCTCCAGACAGAAGCTCTATCTTTTCATTGCCTGTCCAGTTGAAGGCTGCTTGTTTCGAAAGCGCAGCCCCCAAAACCCTCGGGCTTTGGGGGCCGCCAGACTGTGAAGGCGATGCACAGGCGTTTAAGACGCCAGGGAGAAGAAAAGAGAGAAGAGCAGGCTTTGTCAGGCTGAATCTTGATGGCATGCTTGGGTTCCTTTTTATAAATAGGAAAGTCTTACAGACTTAGTGAGTATAACAAACCAACTATTAAACGTCTTCCGAAGAAGAAAGAATTTGTATCTCTGCGCCAGATTCGTTAAAATCAGTGAAAACCAGAAGGGTAAATTATGTTGCATCCATTTAAAACGGGCCTTTTCCTTTCGCTCACGCTTGTCTTTCAGACAGTTTTTGCTGAACTTCCCGCTCAGGCCATGACAAGCCCGCAAGATCCAATCGGTATCCTGCTCAACCAGGGAGAGAAATCAAAATATTATTTCAAAGCCTGGAAAGACCTCAGTTTAAGCGCGGCAAATCGCAATGCCTTGCTCAAGCAGAATCAGGAACTTGACCTTGAAGCCGCACGAACTACAGACTCCGCAGAATTTAAACAGGTCTTTAAAATCAATCACCTCTTTTTTTGGGGCGAAGATTTAACCCGAGTATCGTTTTTGGGTTCCCATGGGGATATTGTCATGATGGATTGGCCAGCGGGTGTCAAAGGAGGACAGGTTTGTAAACTCTGGTTTAATGGCAATGGGGGATTTGCAGGGATTCGAAACCAGGCCTGCACGCCGAATTGATCAGGCCTCGCTGACCCTGTCCAAAAGATAGAGATAAGAATGCCAGGCTTTTTGAGTGGCGCGTTCCAGGCCCAATTCACAGGTACGGCTGCTGGAACAATAGAAGTCAGCTGAAGATTGAAGCTCAAGGGCTGAAGCCTCGTCTTTCAAGGCCGATTGCGTTAATTCAGGAACCCAATACCCCCGATCCCCGGCAAAACCACAGCAACCAGCAGCTTGCGGAATTTCAGCCTGGGTCACACATGCTGAAACCAAACTGAGCAGTTGGTCTTCAATTCCCATTTTCTGAACTGAACAAACCGGATGCACCCAAGCTTTTGCATGGATGGGTTGCAATTTCAGGTTGGGGAGTAGAAACTCAAGGGCAAACACAATGCTGTCGATAATGCGCAGCTTTTGGATTCTAGATTGATTTTCAGGATTCAGCCCCTCGGGTTGACTGAGCAACTGCCAGGTACAGGGGCTATTGTCCACCAAGACAGGCAGTCGCCCAAAATCAGAATGCTGCCAGAGCATGTCGATGCTTTGATTGCGCAGGTAATTGCCCGCTTCATGCAGTCCCTTTGAGCCAAAGGGCAGACCACAACAGTGTCCCATGGGAATATCAGCGAGTTTAATCCCCGCCTTTTTGCAAAGCCGATGCAGCACTTCAGGCAAAGGATTTTCAGCTTCGTAACCCAAATTTCGGGTAATACATGAACTGAAGTAGACAGCATCTGCTGAAAGATTTGAGACAGCAAGGGGTTGCCAGGGTTTCGGCTCAGGCCATTCAGGGGGCCAATCGGGCAAATCAAAGAGAGCATCTAAAAACAGCTTTTTCAGCTGATTTATCCTGTGAGTCCCCAGCGTGTGGTGCCCCCACTTTCCCCATTGAAGCCCCAAACGCAGAGATTTTTCAAGCAGCGGAAATTGTTTTGCCATGCGAAGGGCCATTGCCTGTTTAAAATCTGAACAGGATTCAGAACGCAATTGTTTGACCAAAAGACCCGTGTCAATTTTAACAGGGCAGGCCAAGGCACAAAGTCCATCGGTTGCACAGGTATCCAGAGCATAGTACGGGTAATCCTCTTGTAAAACTTTTAAAAGCCCAGCCTGGGCTGGATCGTGTTTCAAACGCTGCATTTCCCTTCTCAGCACAATCCGTTGACGGGGAGTCAGACTGAGGTTTCGGCTGGGGCATTGTTTTTCGCAAAATCCGCATTCAATACATTGATCCACCACAGCTTCAATCACAGGTAAGGTTTTCAAATTTTGAACATGGGCCTGGGAATCATCATTCAAAATCACGCCAGGGTTTAAAAACCCCATCGGGTCGATAAGCTTTTTCAAGCGTTTAAACAGGGCATAGGCCTCAGGCCCCCATTCTGTTTCAACAAAGGGGGCCATATTCCGACCTGTCCCATGTTCTGCTTTCAAAGCCCCCTGAAATTTGGAGACGATCATGGCGACAAGATCGGCCATAAAATCATGGTAGCGTTGAATCTGATCGGGCTGATTAAACGATTGGGTGATGACAAAATGCAGATTTCCATCTTTGGCATGTCCAAAGATAATCGCTTCCTGATAGGCATAGCGTTGAAATAATTCCTGTAACTCAGTAACCGCTTCCGCCAGCACCTCCAGGGAAACGGCAAAGTCCTCGATAATCACGGTGGTCCCCTGCGCCCTGACGGCCCCCACAGAGGGAAAAAGCCCTTTGCGAATCTTCCAAAGCTCCGCTTGTTTTTTCTGATCCCGTGTAAACTCAGTTGCGGCCAGCAAGGGCCAGGATTTCAGCAAGTCTTCAAGTTGAGCTTGCAGGGAGTGAAGGCTCGTTTCTTCATGGGCCTGAAATTCCACCAGCAAAGCGGCTGCCGCTTCAGGTAAAGCCTGGATCCACTCCAATTCGGTTTGTAATTCTATCGCCCGCAGCGAAGCCCTGTCCATCAATTCGATGGCCTGGGCCCCCAAAGTTGAAAGTGAAGGAATTGCATAACAGGCAGACTGTATATCTTGAAAGACAAGCAATCCTGTCATTTTTAAGCGCGCGTCAGCGACAGTATTCAGAACCGCTTTTGAGATAAAGGCCAAGGTTCCCTCTGAGCCAATCAGAAGATGGCTGAGGATCTCCAAGGGCGTTTCAAAATCCACAAAGGCATTCAGACTGTAACCCATTGTGTTTTTTTGCCGATACTTTTGACGAATCAGCTGCAACAAAGCGGGATGCTCATGAATTTCCTGACGCATCAGGCGCAATTCTTTTGCAAGTTCGGGCAATTCAGCTTCAAATAATTGCTCGGCATCGGGGTCTGAGGTATCAAGGAGATGACCAGAAGGTAAAATAAATCGGAGCGAAGCCAAGGTGTGGTAGGCATTTTGAGCAACCCCACAACACATGCCACTGGCATTATTGGCAAGCACCCCCCCCATCATACAGGCATTGATGGAAGCCGGATCTGGGCCAATTTTTCTTCCGCAGGGCTTCAACGCGGCATTTAAATGCCCAGCCACCACGCCGGGTTGAAAACTTACCTGTTCACCTGCATTTAAAACTTCAAAACTTCGCCAATCACGGGCCAAACCCACCAAAATCCCCTCACTGATGGCTTGACCAGAGAGACTGGTGCCTGCCGCACGAAAGGTCAGCGGAATCTGCTCAGTTTGACTGAATTGAAACAGTGCCTGAATATCGGATTCAGAACGAGGATAGACCACAGCTTGGGGAATAAGGTGATAAAAACTGGCGTCTGAGGCCATTGCCCGGCAAAGCGTAGGATTGGTAATCACACGCTCCTCGCCCAATTGGGAGCGTAAAATCTCCCAGGGAATCATGGCGTGTTGAAATCGGCTTCGGTTTCGCCCCCCCGCAAACCAGTCGTTTTATCCTGAGCCTGGCCAAAGCGAAGGTGGGCCCCCAGTCTAAAAGAGCTTATAAACGGCAGGTTCTGCGTCCAGAGCGGCTGATCATATTGCAGGGAAAGATCAAAATCGGGCTGAATGCGCCAGGCCAAACGGGGACGAAAATAAAGGCTGGATTGTTGCAGTGCATTTTCCTGTGTTAGCCCAAAATCCCCATCAATTCCCAACGAAAGCAAAAGGGCAGGGTGAAGCCAATAGCCGGCTTCGGCAAAGGCCTCAAGTTGGTCAGAAGGCTTATCGAGGGTCTTTCCTGCAGCCAGAGCAACTTGGCGTCGAATATGCAAAGCACTGTAATTGCCTCTCAGACGGTAGCCAGTACCCGCTTGAAGATAGGCCGGCAAAGGCTTCAAGAGATAACCTGCTAAGATGGCCATATCCAAGTTTAATTGCCCCTCTCCCAAAACAGGCTGGGTATCCAGCGCATACCCCAAAGGCAGCGATAAACCCGTGCGCAGGGTCAAGCTCAAGGGCTCCTCAAAGATTTGGTAATAATGGCCAATCCACAAATCTGTAAAGGCATTGGCTGTACTTTGAGTCGAAAATCCGGAGGCCAGATTTTCACTGGCTTGGCGAGCCAAGGCCCGAAAAGGAACCTCAAAAGCGAAAACACCTTTTTCAATATAACCAAACTCGACACGGGTGGTAGACTTGAGTTCTTGTACTGCTGAGGGTTCGTCGTTAGAATAGCTGCCCCATTGGGGTTGAATTTCAAGAAATAAAGCGTCCTTACGTACAGGCCAAGCACTTTCAGTGGCCCAGCAGGTTCCGCTCAACCCCAAGAGTAGACCAAAGAGACTCAATGAAATCAAGGTTTTCAACATTAAATATACATATCCAAAAGAATTCCACGTATTTCCTGCAAGCGTGAAGCCATTTCAAGCGCTTTCCACTGCCCCGACAGGACCTGATCCGTCAAAACAGCGAGATGTTGATCCACCTCTCTGACCAAAGTATACAAACGGTTGTGACGATCATAATTTCGCTCAACGGCAAAGGCTTGGCCCTGGGCTTTGCGGATAAAGTTGCGTACAGCCTGGGTATAGCTGATCAATGCTCTTTCAGAGGGGTTCTGCAATAATTCATCCCCCAACGCGTCAACCTGTTGTTGTAGAACTTCAAGTCCTTCACGAATTTGGGAGGCACCGGCTGAAAAAACCTGATGAAAACCTTGGCCTTGCTCTGAGCGGGCAAGGCCCTGACGCGCAGATTGAACTTTTTCAGTTCCCGATCGCCTTTTTCGTGAAGGATCATTTTCAACCTGCATTGCGTTCCTTTGGGTTTCCCTCATCGTCATATGCTAAGCCATTTTAACGGCATTCTAAAGGCAAGTATAACATAATCCCCATCACGCATCGGTGTATAATGAGGCAGGCCGAGAAGCCCATTTTTTTTCAGGAGTGAACCCATGTTTGAACAAGATGTTGAAAAGAAAAAAGTCGTTGACTTACTAAACCATATTCTCGAAATGGAATTGGCGGGAATGGTCCGCTACACCCATTATTCCTTAATGGTTTTTGGCTATAGCAGAATCCCAATTGTATCCTGGTTACGGGAACAGGCCAATGAATCCATGGCCCATGCTTTGGAAGCTGGCGAGCTGATCACCAGTCTGGGCGGGCATCCCTCCTTGGGAATTGGCCCCCTGCTTGAAACCCATAAACATGATATTGGCGATATTCTCCGCGAAGCCATGTACCATGAGCAGGAATCTATTAAAGCCTATCGGGAATTATTGTCCTTGGTTGAAGGCAAATCGATTACCCTTGAAGAATATGCGCGCCGCTTAATACATGATGAAGTGGTACACGCAACTGAAGTCGACAAAATGTTACGCAAGCCCGGAGAAATTGGCACTTACGAAGCATTCAGCAAATGAAACTTCCATTTGAAAGCCACCAGTCTATCCGTTTGGGAGCCTTTTGGGGTTTTCTGGGGGTTGGATTGGGGGCTTTCGGTGCACATGCCTTAAAAACCCGTCTGGATCCCTATTTTCTTCAGATTTTTGAGACAGGGGTAAGATACCAGCTCTATCACGCCTTGGCCATGCTCTTGACCGGCGTGCTTCAAAATCTGTCTCCAGAAAAAACAAAATTGAAGTGGGTTTCACTTTTTTTTAATCTGGGAATTCTCTTGTTTTCAGGCAGTCTCTATCTTTTAGCGCTCACAGGTATCAAGGCCTGGGGCGCTGTCACCCCCCTGGGTGGATTGAGTTTTCTGCTGGCTTGGCTGCTCATGGCTCTCTTCTCATCGAAATCCTAAAGAAACTCTCGCCACCGGTCTCTTTTCCATGGTATTTTAGGTAGTAAGTATTTTAGATAGTAAAATAATTCATAGTTTAATCTGGAAGAGACCCATGAAAAAATTGTCTGGCCTTACTACCTCGCTTATTTTGGCTTTCAGTATCTTGTCTGCCTGTGATTCCCCTTCAGCACTGATTGCTGAACGCAAAGATCAACCCACTCTCCAGATTCGAGCCAATTTTCAAGCAGCAAGTTCCTCACTGCAAGCGGCTACGCTTACCATTCTTGAGGTGGATAAGTTACCAGAAGCCCTCAAAAATGCAAGCCTTTTGGAAATTGTCTTTGATACCACCAAAGCCAGAATTCCGATTACTCGCAACTCCGATGGAACACTGACGTTTCCTTACCGCTCAAGTCGGCCGATCAGCGGAGAAGGTGAACTCCCAGTTTTAATCGTCGGCGATCGACGTTTCAGTTATTCTATTCTCCTTGAAACCGGCCCTGAACTGGAATTGGCAACCCCCGCCATTGAGGTTCAACCGGCGATGAATATTACCCAAGGAACCCGGCTTCGTTTAAAAGCAAACTTTAAAGATCCCAGCAAAATTCCTGACTATGACTTTTTCTGGTCTGCTGCAACAGCTTCAGCTGGCCCCTGGCAATCCATCAGTGGAAACTCAGATACCATCAGTTGGGATTCTGCTAAAATCGGTAATTATTTTATTCACTTAGAAATGCGGCACAAGAAAAACCAAAGCACTTCTAGCTATACCTCTCCCACAGCCTTGGTGAGAGTACTTGACAGTGATCATCTTGCCCTGACAGAACCCACAAGTGGTGTGATTCTGGAAGGAGAAAAAATCAAGCTAAAAGCCAATCTGCCTGAATTAGAAAATCTTCCCAATCTACGCTACCTCTGGTCCTATTCAGTTTCAACCCAAGCCAGTTTCAGCCCCATTGTTGAAGAAGGTGCACAGATTACCTGGGAACCCCCGCGTGCCGGAAGTTACTTTCTCAGACTTCAGGTATTATCAGATCAAGGCAATTCTACTTACACTTCTTCAAAAGCCTTGGTTCAGGTATCTCCAGCAGACTCCGTGATTGAAACGCTGCCTGCATCTGGCTCTCTAATCAGAGGTGAATCTGTCAATTTAAGTGCAAAATTGGTTGACTCACCAGAACTCAGCTATACTTGGTTCTATGGATTCAGTCCCCAAGCCAGTTTTACACCCATACCCGGCAGTGGAAAAAATATCAGTTGGACTCCGAATCTTACCGGCGATTTTTATCTGCGCCTGCGCACTTTCAATACCAAAACCAATCAAAGCGTAAGCTATACCTCATCAAAAAGTTTGGTCAGTGTCCGCGACAGTGATGCCGTCTTTACGACAGATCCCAGCCCAGCCAGTCTCTTAAAAGGCAGCAGCGTAAACATCAGTCTGAATGATAGCAGTTCTGAAAATATTATTTGGAGCTACGCGAGCACTTCACAAGGCCCCTTCTTACCCATCCCTGCAACGGGTAAAAAAATACTCTGGACCCCCCCCGCTTCGGGAAGTTTTTACTTGAGAGCCGAAGCCCCCAGAGCAGATGGCAGTCTTGCCACCTTTGTATCAGCCAACTCACTGGTCACAGTTTCAGATCGCAGTGACGCGATTCAAACTGAACCTCAACTTGCAAACCTACAACTCGGACAGGCTGTTACTTTGCGTTCAAGTATACAAGTCGCAAATGGCAGCTACGCCTGGTCCTATGCCACCAATGCCTCTGGCCCATTTACCCCACTTCCCTCCTTAGAATCTCAGGCACTGTCGACGGTAACTTGGTACCCCACCCAAAGCGGAAGCTATTATATCAAGTTAGACATTTCAGATCCAGGCAGCAAATCAGCAGTGAGTTTTATCTCTGAACAACCGCTTGTACAGATTTTAGAGAAACAACCCTTTTTCAGTCTTGACCCCAGTTCAGGTCGGATTAAAACCACTGAACATGTCACAATCAAAGCACAATTTGATACCCGAGGCCGAGCCTTTAATTATGGCTGGGCCTATGGAAAAAGTGCTGCGGGCCCCTTTACTCCGATGGGTGGCAGTGCCTTGCCAGAAATTTTCTGGAATCTCAGCAATAAACCTGCGGGCAGTTATTACCTTCGCTTTACAGCGACGCCTCCAGGCTCAGATCGCACGCTAACTTATATATCCTCAACCCCCTTGCTCTTTGTCAGCAGCAGCGATGCATCTGCACCAGAATTTGGGATCAGTTCGCTGAAATAAATCCAAATATCAAAATGAAGCTGGTCTTGCAGGCCTAGATAGCGTAAAATACGCATGTTTAGATTCTGATCACCTTGGAAGGAATCCCCATGCTTCAGCGAATTTACCTTGCAACACTCGCATCTGCCCTGATGCTTGCAGCCTGCGCCCCACAACCCCAAATTCAACCGCTTGCGAACAGCCTTGCTCTGCGTGCGCAAAGCGCTGGTCACGTGATCGATGACAGCGATATCAGTGCACCTGTCAAAGTCAATCAAATTCCCATTCTTGAAAAAGAAGCGAAACGAGAAGGAAATCAACTGATTTTCCGTGCTGTCTCCTTAAACAGACAGTCTCCTCTCCCACTTGCAAGCAACCGTTTGGAGCTGGTCGGCCAATTTAAATACTATGATCTGCAAGCTCAATTGATTCCTGCTGCCAATGCAACTGTGAGTTTGTATCAGGGTTCCCGCGCTGTCGCCCAAGCCATTACCGATGCTGAAGGGCATTGGAGTCTGATTGCCCCTGCCCCCGGAGCCTATCAAATTCGCTATAGTTTTGCCAATCCGCGTTGGAGTATTGAACGTTATTCCTGGGAAGGCCCCAGTCTTCAAGTACAAAATGCCCTGGATACAGGCGTTTATGCCCTTGAAAAAGGCACAAAAAATTCTGAAGTGGGATTGATTCACGAAGTTTATAATCGGGCCCTTCGGCTCTTTTCACGTGAACAAATGGATTTAAGCTGGTGGAAAACCCGCATCAAAACCATTTGGCCAGGATCGGGTGATTATTATAGCTATTACACTGTGAACCTGACCGGGGCACAGCAATGGGATGTCAATGGACATGAAATTGGGCATGCGATTTATGATCAAGCTCTCAATGCCAACTCCACAGGTGGACAACACAAAATAGACGAATGCTATAACGGCACGCTGGCCTTTTCCGAAGGTTTTGCAACCTTTTTTTCGGGAGCTGTCCAGCTTGAGCGCAATGCTCAAGACGCCCATTTCGGCTCCTCACTTGTGCCCCGAAGAGCGCCGATCAGAATTGAAAATACCCCCAGTGATGTCTGCCCAGGCAACCGCAACGAATGGAGAGTCGCGTCTGTGATTTGGGATCTCTATGATACCCATGAAGATCAGGCCGATCACTTAAACCTTTCTTTGAAAGAAATATTCAGTGCCTTCGGTCAGGCCAATAAACCTGCCATCAATACGGCTCTGGATGCCTATCAACTTTTGAAAGAACGTGTTCCTGCAGCCTCTCTGCCCATGCTCCGCTCAGTCTTCGAGCAAAATACAATGGAAGTGAAAGACTAAGTCTTAACGGCCAACCTGGGATTGGGCTTGTGCTATAATTCAATGCATTCCTGGGCCCTCTCCCAGGTAGCCAAGAATTGGTAAGGAGATTTTTAATCCAACATGGCGCTACAAGAAGTTACAGATCAAAATTTTGAAGAAGAAGTGCTTAAAGCTGGTTCACCCGTATTGGTAGACTTTTGGGCACCCTGGTGCGGCCCCTGTCGCTTGGTGACTCCCGTGGTAGAAGAAATCGCCAAAGAATATGAAGGCAAATTAAAAGTTGTCAAAGTGAATACAGACGATAATCCTCAAACGGCAGTCAATTATCACATCAGTGGCATTCCCTCTCTGCTCCTGTTCAAAGAAGGTCAAGTTGCAGACCAAATCGTAGGCGCAGTTCCCAAGGCCCGCCTTTCAAACATGGTCAGCCAACACGTCTAATTGATTCGAAATTTGAAAGCCCAGGCAGAACCTGGGCTTTTTGTTTTGGCCCCCTATTCCGCAATGATCTGGGGTTCTCAACCGGAAGAAAAGCCTGTAGTTGTTTTTAAGCAACGAAGTAAAAAAAAGCACCTCAAATGGGTGGGTGCTTTTTTAAATTACTCAGAATTACTTCGGAATTTTTTTCAATTCAACTTCAGCCAGAATTTCAACTGCATCCTCTAAAAAGTGAAGTTCTCTAAAATACAATTGCATATCCTCATTGCTGAACTTTGTCAGATCAATCAGGGGATTGACCTCATTCAAAACAGATTGGATCACATCAGGAGAAATGGGATGATCCATGGTAACGGCTTGTGCATTTGAAACCAGCAAAGTACGTTCGGTTCCCAGCTTAAAATGCCCACCAACCTCAAAAGGAATGGTAAAGAACCCCCCCATGGTCGTGGCCTTGCCAGAAAGTATGGCTTTGCCTTTCTGTAAATCCACACTGAGCATGGTAATATCCGCACCAAAAGAAGCCAGCAGTTCCTGGTTCTTCATGATTTTTTCAAGCATAACTTTAAAGGTATCGGATTGCAGAAATTTATTGAGATCAGATTCATTGATGCGAATTTTAACAACCCCTTGTGTCGGTTGATTGAGTTGTAATTTATCAGTGTCCAAATTCACCTGATCGACACGTAACGATAAAGATTCCACCGGGAAATCAGAAAGCGTGAAACGTTTCGCATCCATTTCAAGATAAGCCAATTGCCCTCCAAGCAGCGAAAAGCTGGGAGCATTTGCATGCACTTTGACACGTAAGTGTTCTGGGTGATTCAAGGCTTTATCCACACGATCGTGCAGAATACCATTGGCAACATTGGGTGCAAGGCCCCCCAAGGTCATAATAAAACCCATTACGATTGCAAGAATTGTGATTACCATTAGCGCCGTGCTTCCACCATTAATTTAATTGCAGTTCTTTCTTCGCCATCGATCATCACATCGACAAAGGCAGGAATAAAAACAAGATCCAGTCCACTGGGTGCGACATAGCCTCTTGCAATTGCAATGGCCTTAATGGCTTGGTTGACAGCACCCGCACCAATAGCCTGTATTTCAACATATCCTTTTTCCCTAACAACTCCCGCCAGAGCCCCTGCGACAGAAGTAGGTTTAGACCGCGATGACACCTTCAGAACGTCCACTGCTTCATTACTCCTTTAAAAATTGCTACATTGAAGCCTGCTGCGTTTGATTGCATGTCAACATTATACCTTTTTTTGTGCAATCTATCGAGAGGGGCCGTAGATTCTGGCTTTGACAAGTCTGATTGGGAACTAAAGCTGCAATTTAAGATGGGGTAGATATTGAGCAAATGCCATTGGAGCCAATCTGATCTCAAGGCTGTATCGGGTTTCCCACATAGAAGGCAAGAGCGAAGTACGATGCAAAAGGTAAGAATCAAAAACCAGTAAATCACCGGGTTCCATCTCAGGTTTCCAAAAGGCGTCTTTGCGATTCTGTGCGAGAACAATGCGCTCATCGCGTTGTTCAACAAAGGGTGTCTGGCGATCTGAACCGATCTGAAACCAAAGTTTTTGCTGGGGTTCTCGCAAAAGTTCTAAACCCGGAGCATTTTGGCCACAGGCATTCAAAGGAATCCAAAAATTTATCGCAGGGCAGCCCCCCAAAAATTCAGCATCCTGATGAAAAGGAATCACCCGCTGGGGCCATTGATGAGACTGTCTGCGCGGCAGGGAATTTTTTATAAGAATCGCCACTTCAGCTCCAAACAAGCTCTTTAAGAGTGGCTGAAGCGCTGGAACAGCCAATAATTTTAAGCTCTCAGAAACGAAGTCACCTTCAAGTTCTGCGGGCAAATGTCCGTACTGATAGCGCTCCTGATAGACAGAGGGGTGCATTTTACCTGAAAGATAAGCAACTTCTGCCTTGTCAAATTTTACTTCAAGTTGCTCCTTCAAAAGCCTTAAAGCTTTAGTTGCAAAAACATTCTGCCAGAGAAAACAACCCTGAGTTCGAAGCGCCTGTACACAGAAGTCGACCGCATCTGCACAAGAAAAAATGGGGAGAGATTCCTTCATTGTACTGAAAATTTACAATTTTGTTTGAAAACACCGCTTAAATCAAACACGCAGCCAGAATCCTTATCTGAAATTCAGTTTTTAATCGAGGTCAGCAGGGCTGAATAATCCTGGTCTGCAAAACCGGCCTCCGCGGCTTGATTTAAGAGGGCTTTAACCGACATTAAACTGCCTGTATTCAAGTCCATCCCCGCTGAGGCCGATTCAAAAAGTGCGAGATCCTTCAGCATATGGCGAACAGGAAAATTGGGGTGGGTATAATCCTGGCTCAGGTAGCGGGGAAGTTTTTTTGCAAAGGTGGGTGCATTTAAGGCACTTTGCTCTAAAATTTCCATAAATGTTGAAACAGGCACGCCAGAAGCACGCACAAATTCCAAGCTGAGTCCAAAGACCGCCAGTAAAGAGGGGATCATTTGATTAAGTGCCAGTTTCAAACTGGAAGCAGAGCCCACTGGCCCGATCCACTTTACAGATTTACAGAGCTGCTCCAAAATTGGCAGGAACTCTAAGCAGAGCGACTCCTCCCCTCCCACCATGCAAATCAATTCATGGGCCTTGACTTGCGCAATACTTCCCAAAACCGGTGCTTCAAGAAAATGCCCCCCCTCAGAACGAATGAATTCCTGCAGTGCTAAGTTTTGCTCAGGGGCCAAGGTTCCCATTTGCAAGATCGTCTTATTGCGAAGCTCTCCTGAAGAAAATGTCTGCACTACTGCCTGAGAGGCTGAATAATCACTGAGCATGAGAACCAAAACTTGAGCCTCAACCAGCGCTTCAGAGGGGGTTT
Organism: bacterium (Candidatus Blackallbacteria) CG13_big_fil_rev_8_21_14_2_50_49_14; assembly: GCA_002783405.1. NCBI lineage: Bacteria > Candidatus Blackallbacteria > bacterium (Candidatus Blackallbacteria) CG13_big_fil_rev_8_21_14_2_50_49_14. The sequence continues at coordinate 37,710 of PFGG01000061.1, forward strand.
GAGAAACCTTTATCCCATAAGTCGCTAGGGGTTCGGCCTTAGACAGCGTTCGGTTCCAAACTGAAACCTGGTTGCCCAAAATTTGCCATTCTTGTGCCATGGGCGCACCCATGAGACCTGTTCCGCAAAGTGCAATTTTCATTTTAGTAGAGTGAAACAATATTGTTTTTTTTCAACTCCCAGAAACAGCGGGCAAGAGCCTCGACATCCACCATGGCATTGTGTGCACCTTCAAAACCCATATTGAAGAGCTTATGATGCAATTCTTCAAGTTTTGGAAATTTATTGCGGTTGCCAGATTTGATCGCCACAAAATCCACTGTACTTTCCATTGTACAAATACGGTTGAGTTCCTTCATCGGGTTCGGCAAGCCTTTGCGGATAAATTCCGCGCCTAAGATTTTATCATCGAAGGAAATATTATGCGCGACCAAGACTGTCGACTCCTGAACTACCTTTGAAAATTTTTGCAGCACTTCCGTTAAGTCATGCCCTTCTTTCATAGCTTGATCATTGGTAATTCCATGAACACTTTCGTAAACATAAAAATTTTCAGGAAAAATCAAATAATCTCCCCGTGATAGCTCATTTTGCTGGGCATCAGCCTGAATCCAGGCCAATTGAATCATACGGGGCCAATTATCCACTTCAGTGATCGGCGCGTTGAAATTATAAGGCAAACCATTGGTTTCGGTATCGAAAAAGATAAATACTTCATCTTTCACAAATTCTTCTGTATCAAATAGTGAAAACTGTCCCATGCATTCCTCGTATTCTTTTATCTAAGGGGGCATTATAACCCAAGATGTTCTCTAAAAGCGGAACTTAGGGCCCTCCAATATAGTACCTGAGCCAGGCCTCAAGGCTGAGTAAAATCCATACTTTGAGACCATGACGGGGCAGATATCCCCCCAAATCCCAAGCCGCTAAGCGCTGAAAATAGTCTCGCTTAAACCATGGATATTTGGCCAGATTGCGCAGACGATGCTTTGCCTCGCGGTTTAAGGGCCCACCCGGTTTAAACCACTGCTCAACAGGCACCTGCATTCCACTTTTGGGTCGATTGAGGATTTGAGCAGGGAGCAAATCTGAAACTGCCTGCTTTAAAATGTATTTTTCAACTCCCCCGCGCAGTTTAAATTGTGGCGGCATTGAAAACGCAAGTTCAGCAATATTTTTATCAAAGAGTGGAGAGGCGGGATACACTCCCAATTTCTGGCTGATGGCATTGACCTTGTAGAGAATATGGTGTGAACCTTTTAAACGGGTATTGGCGCTCATCAACTGGTGCACCAAACTTTGTTCTGATTGAGCTGAAAACCAGGGAATTAAGTCTTTCTCCAAGCCGCCAGGGGTCAAGGCTTTGAGGGTTTCAGGTTCAAAAAGCTGAGGCAGGTCGGCATAAAGCTTGCGATAGCTGTGCAAATAGGTACGCGCCAATTCAAATTCAGGGGTTTTAGTTTCTTGAAGATAAAGTGCTGAGAGCAACATGGGGATATTTTTGGGCCCCCCAAAAAGCGGATCCCCCCCTTCGCCATTGAAGAGCACAGGGCCATAGGCGTTTGCAGTTCGAAACAGCAAAGCATTGGGTACTGTCAAAGGATCGCCGATCGGATTCCCTAAGCAAGCAAGGGTTGCATCTAAAAAATGCATCACCGTTTGCGGCATTATCTCTAAAATCTGATGTTCAGTCTGCGCAGCTTCAGCAAGGGCCTGACTGAAAGGAAGTTCATTGCGATACTTCTCGCCAAAGGAGACAGACCAGGTTCGCACCTTGCTTAAACTAAACTTTGACAGCAAAGCCACGACCAGACTGGAATCAATGCCTCCTGAAAGTGAGGCACAAACAGTTTCCTGAGCGGGCATTCGCCTGAGGATGGCCGACTCCAGCTCCTCACGCAAAAGCCGAATGGCAGTCTCTTCAGAGCATTCCCTGTCTATTTCGGGCAAAGTCCAAAAATGCTCGGTTTTGACTTCTCCCTGGCTCCAGTGGAGTGCTTCTCCAGGCAGAAGTTCAAAAACATCGTTTAAAAGCGTCTCGCGTCCGGGCAGATAAGCATAACTCAGATAGCGGGCAAGCGCATCCAGATTTAAACTCCGTTGAACCATCCCAGAGGCCAATAACAAATCTAAATTTGAGGCATATATCAACCCGGCACCAATACGCGTATAAAACAGGGTTCTCTCGCCCATGGGGTCACGGTAAAGGCTTAACTGTCTGTCGGATTCATGGTCAGCCACCACAAAGCCACCCTTTACCGCTGAAATTTGCCCCTGCTGAATCTGCTGCTTCCAAGCCTGGGCTGTGCGCAGGTCCTGCCCCCCCACTTCACAGGCATAGCTTTCAAAACGTAAACCTTGCATGAATTGAGGAATGACCCCCTGGGCCCTCCAGCTTTGCTCAAGCGTGTGAGTCTGTGAAACAGAAAGACCCACGCCCCCTGCAATAACAGGGAAATTTCTCTGTCTTTGCCCAGGCAAAACAAGTTCCCCTTTGGCCAAGGGTCGGACATGGGTTTGTTTTTTTGAAAGCCCCAAACTAACCAAAATCTCCCCCTCCACCATCATCAAAATCTAAAACAAAACCCGATTCTACGCCAAAATCTGAAACACCATCCCCTGCGGCATAGGCATCCACAATTTTTTCCTGATGGGCATTGATTTGATTGCGTAAATGCCGCAACAAACGACTGGGGGGAATCACCATCAAATCAAGTTTCCATTCTTTCAACCATGCCAATTCTTCCTCAGAATAACCTGCAAGCGTACGAAAGGGACTGTTTGATTTTTCCCATAAACCCTTAAATTTTTCCGCATGCACAGGATTCAAGCCCAAATCAAAGATCTTCGCATGGGGAAACCACTCAGGGCGTTTCAATTCTGAAACCATACTGCAGCCATTGAGACTGGCATTGTGGATAAAATAGACCATTAAATGTTCACTGCGTTGAAGCATGGCACGAATTTCTTCAAAATTCTCGCGTGGATAGCCATTAAAACTGAGAATGGCACATTTTTGCTCCAAATGAAATTGATTGGCAACCAAGAAATCAACGATCTCTGGTTTATCACAGAGAATCAGCCGCTCAACACTATAGTCCAACAAGTCCTTAAAGGGGGGGGCGGCTATCAATTTTGACGGTTTATCAGAAGTTTGAAGTAAATAGGGAATCGTCTCCCCCTCTACCGCTTTCCAGCGATTCAGGTGTTTGCTAAAATCAAGCCATTTGAACTGGATTTCAGGGGATTCAGCTGCACTGATGACTTTTTTTGCAGCCCGGAATAGGATGAATAAATAGACCAAAGCTACAAGAAAGAAGGCATTCCCCAAAAAAGAGGCAAGCGGAAAAGACATAATTACACCAAAAATCAGACCCGCAACCACGGTTCCTATCGCTGCTGCTTTGGGATTTTGAAGAGGTTTTGCCTTTTTTCTTCTTGCCAATTCAAAATACAAATGCCGTGGATGAAAATACAAGCTCTGTTTGGCTGAGATCTGCGTCAAGGCTGCCTGAAAAAAACCATCCGTATAAGGGTCTCCTCTTTTCGGCTCAAAGACAAAGCGTTTTCCACATTGAGGACATTTTCCATTGCTTCTTGCACGATATAGACTATTTGTGCCACATTTTAAACACTTCATCTTCACTGGCCTCAATATTTCTTTCAGACTAAACCAGAAAAAAGTATAACAGAAATCAATTTTTGAGCATTTCTAACTGAAGAGAAAAATCTGACTGCTTTATACTGTTATAGGTAAGCATATCAGGAGAGGCCAGGTATTCCATTTGAAGCACCGATCTCAATTGGACGCTGCAATTGAAAAGGCCTGGCAACTCAGAGATTTTGATCTGGGTGCAGTTTTAATTTTACAGGCCTTGAGCCTCTGTCTTTCTGAAAATGAACAAACCCGCTACTGGGATCAGCTCATCACTCTCGTATTTCAAGGCCATTTTCAATTTATAGAAATGCTCTTGCTTCAAATGCAAGAAGAAGCTCCAGCAAATGCTTCACTCTATCTTGTCTTGGGGATATGCTCACAACAATCGGGGTTGCCCAAGCGAGCTAGATTTTGGCTGGAACAAAGCCTGAGCTTGAATCTTAAACTTTTCAAAACACACCAAGCCTATCTTTGGAGCTATTTACTCGACCCAGAATTGAATTTCAAAGCCAGAATCAGACCCTTCCAGGAATATGGTCAAATCTTAGCACACCATCATCCCCAAGCGAGCGCCTATCAAGTAAACATCGATCCCGAGAAAAAAATCAGGATCGGCTATGTCTCTTCAGACTTTTATGACCATTCTGTGGTGCATATGTATGCCCCTTTGTTTGCCTTAAAAAATTCCCAAGCCTTTGAAGTCTACGCCTATGCCACCATTGGACGTGAGGGGCCAATGCACGAATGGTTTCAAAATCAGGCCCATTGTTTGCGGAATATTGAAGGTTTTTCTACTGAAGACGCTGTCAAATGCATTCAAAATGACAAAATCGATATTCTGGTAGATTTAAATGGCCCCACTTTCGGGAACCGACTGGATATTTTCGCCGCTAAACCCGCTCCAATCCAAATAACAGGTCTTGGATTTGGCTGGACTTCAGGCCTGGCCAGTATGGATTATATTTTTACGGATCACTATCTTCTTCCCCCGGAATTGGCACAAGCAGTGCCAGAGCAGCCCTTGTATCTCAGCAGTATCTTTCATTGGTTGGCTGACCAAGACATTCAGAATTTTGAGCCCCACAGAAAGACCCGCCCCCCCTCTCCCTGTTTTGGTGCCTTTCATCAGGTGCTCAAAATCAATCACAGCATGCTCACACTTTGGGCCGAAATTCTGAGAACCATTCCTGAATCACGCCTTCTGCTTAAAGACAGGGGGCTTGATCATGCGGGAGCGCAAGCCTATTATCGCCTGCTGTTTAAAGCAAAAGGCATTGCCCCAGAGCGCATTTTATTTGCGGGCCGAACCTCTCAAAGAGAACATGTTCAGGCTTACCAATCAGTCGATCTGGTTTTAGATACTTTCCCCTATCAAGCCGGAATCTCAGCATGCGAAGCTTTGTATATGGGAGTCCCCATTATCTCTCTACAGGGAGGAAACCGAGGTGCAGAAAGCCTGATGCATGCAATCGGTCATCCTGAATTTTTAGCAAATTCAGGCCAAAACTATATCGATAAAGCAGTGAAACTGATCCAGGATAGCGAACAATTGAATGCTTACCGCGCTTGCCTAAGAAAAGATTTATTCAATTCTTCGGTTTCCAATCTTTCCGAATTCAGCGCTGAATGCGAAGCCTATTATCGAGAAATCTGGCGTCATTGGTGTAGTCAAGCACACAAGAGCTGATAAAATACCTGCAAATGCTTAATCAAGAGGTTCACCATGGCACAGTTTATTCAAGCCTTTGACCAGGTACTTAGCCCTGAAGAGTCACAGGAATTAATCAAAAAGTTTGAACGCAGCAAAACCAAAGAACCCGGCATTACTGGACATGGTTATAATGCAACGGCAAAAGACAGTCTGGATATCAATATCTCATTGGATCCTGCCTGGGAAAAAGAAAATACCTGGATAGTCAACCGTACCTTTCGCTACCTGGTTCAATATGTCAGAAAATATCCCCATCTGCTAACGGGTGCAGTGGCCATGTCCATTCCCAATCCAGAAGGGGGTACCATGATGATAACCCCTGAAATCATCGCCATTCTGGATGATGAAACCGTTGAAGCTTTGATTCGTAAAATTTACCATCTGGGCACTATCAATCTCCAGAAATATCAACGCAAACAAGGGGGATACCACCACTTTCACTCTGAAACCTATCCCTCGATGACTGCGGATCCCGATCAATCGCCCTTACATCGCGTGATGTTGTTTATGTATTATTTAAACGATGTACGAGAAGGCGGAGAAACTGAATTTCTCTATCAGAACTTAAAATTCAAGCCTACCCGTGGACAACTTGTTTTTGCCCCTTGCGGCTATACCCATACCCATAAAGGGCATATTCCCCTGACCAATGATAAATATATTCTGACTTCCTGGATACTCTTCAGACCCGCCAAAGAAATTTACGCCAATCAACTCAAATCATGAAGCTTTCGCAAATTTGGATCTACCCGATCAAGTCTCTACAGGGCATTGAACTTCAAGCATCCCGGTTTGAGGCACGGGGATTGCTCTTTGACAGACGTTGGATGCTGGTAGATTCCCAAGGCAAATTTTTGAGCCAACGTAAAATTCCGGCCATGGCTTCACTCAAGGTAGAATTGAACGAAGCTTTGCGCGTCTTCAATCCGCAGGGAAGCTTCATTCAAATTCCCTTCCCACCCTACCCATCTGCCAAGCCAATGCAAGTCAAGATCTGGAATAGCCTGGTACTTGCTGAACAGCTCTCCGAACAGTTGGATCACTGGTTTTCTGAGCAACTGGGGCAAACGGTCAGTTTGGTTTACCTTCCAGATTCAAGCCTTCGCCCCACCTCAGAGACCTGGGCCCCAGGAGCAGAAGTCAGCTTTGCAGATGGATACCCTTTTTTATTGACCTCTGAAGCTTCTTTAAACGCTCTTGCTGCTGAAACAGGGGCAAGTTTAAATCAACGTTTGTTTCGCCCCAATCTGGTAGTCAAAGGCAATCTGGCCTGGGAAGAAAATGCGTGGGGCTTTCTCAAGATTGGAGATTATAAATTTCAGGCTGTTAAACCCTGTACCCGCTGTGTCATGATTACTCAAAATCCTGAGACGGGCAAAAGCGAGCACCCCCAGTTACTAAAGCAATTACAGACGCAAATCAGCTGGCAAAATCAAGCGATATTTGGCGAAAACCTGATCGCGCATGAGCCCCAGGGGCATCTGAAAATTGGCGATGCCATTAAGCCCATCGCTTCAAAAGCGCCTTCGCTGATTCCAGACCAGAAACTGCGGCACCTTCCACAGGATTAAAGGGGTCGCCAAAGGCATCCCCAGCCAGATAAAGTGGCAAGGGGTGATTTAACTCAAAATAATTTTCCTGCAGCGGGTTTTGAACCTGGGCAAAACGCCACTTGTGCACATCTAAGGCGACATAATTTACAGAATTATATTTCTGGGCAGCCTCCCAAAGCTTCAAACCCACAGCCTCTTTTTCCTCCTTCCAATGGCTGCGACTGAAGTGAGCTGTGGCTTGAATGGTCAGTGCTGGCACGGGTGAAATGCCCTTGGCCTGGTTATCTGCAATCCAAGCAATCGGGCTCATTGGATCTTTTTGCGACAGAGCCCCTGGAGAGGGCAAAGTACTGGGTGCTTCTAATTCAGCCATGACCACAATGCAGGGATCAAACTTGACGGCTTTTAAGCGCTGCAATATTTCTTCTTCTGGTTCAATTCCAGATTTATTTAAAAGTGTCAGAGACTGCGGCAGCGGGGGCGATAAAATCACAGCATCGGCCTGCCAGCTTCCCCCAGATTCAGATTGAAGTATCCATTCTGAATCCTTTGCTTGCAAAGAGACTATATTCTCTTCTAAACAAATCTCAAGCGGTTCGGCTAATTTTTGTGCAATCGAAGCCATGCCCTGGCTGCCAAAAAAACGCAAATAGCCATCCATATTCAAAATTTTGTCACCATTTAAAAAGCCGCGCCCCCACTCCTTCACCAAGCCCTGATCCTGCAAATCTTCAATCACGACGCGAAAAAACATTCCATGCACAGTGAGATACTGAGCCCCATGATCAAAAACAGCCTCGCCCACTCTGCGCGTGGCCATGCGTCCACCAAAACCTTTCGATTTTTCAATCACTTTGACTGCAACACCCTTCTTCTGTAAGCGTCGCGCAGCGATAATTCCAGAAATTCCGGCCCCAACAACCACACAGCTCCTCATGGTTTTTCACCTTTCACTTCGGGCAAAGGATAAGCAAGTGTCAGATCAATACTCAGGTTTTGAAGTATGGGCTTGGATAAATTGGCTGCCTGCATAGAGACTTGGATATTCAAAACCTTATCAGCAAATTTTTTCGGAATAAACACGGGTAAAACCAAAGGAACTTGTTCACCCATTGCCAATTCCTCAAGTTGATACGCTGTACTTTCCCCTTGAAAAAGGGCCTGTTCAGAATTCAGTTTGAGATCAATTTTGAGGTTTTTCAGCGGGGAAGTCCCTTCGTTCTCAAGCGCCAAGACAATTTCTATCAGCTCACCCGGCTCAATGCGATGATTGTGATTCCCGTTTGAATTGTCTTTGGCATCATCGTCAATGCCGACTAAACGCAAGGATAAAGCAGGATTGAACCAATTGGCGATGGCCCGAGCAGAAGCACTTCCCATCGCGGGTGCAGAGCCGGGTTGAATATTTTCCCAAATACGGATGTCTGGGTCATTGTGACCACTTGCCAAGAGCGGTTGAACCGGGTTGAAACTTAAAGCATAGGTCTTAGCAGGAATTCCATAGAGAGACTGGGTATTGACCCCCTGCGGAACCGTCCAAAAACGTAGGGATTGATCTCCCAAACTGCCACTGCTCAGAAAGCGACCATCGGGGCTAAACGCCAAAGTCCAGATAGGTTGAGAATGGCCGGCAAATTTTGAAATCGTTTTTTTTTCGTGCATATCCCAGAGCCGAATCATTCGATCTTCCCCAGCACTGGCAAGATATTTTCCATCAGGGCTGAAACTTAAGGCGTAAACTTCCTTCAAATGCCCTGGCAAAACAGGCCCAGCTTCCCCAGAGAGCGCATCCCACATCCGAATCGCAGTATCATCATAGGCACTCGAAACAAGATATTTTCCATCGGGACTATAGGTCAAAGCAGCAATGCCACCCGATTGGGGGGCTAAGGTTTTAAGATTTTTCCAATCGGATAATTGATGAATCAGGATACGGCCATCGAGCCCGCCACTGGCCAGTTGTTTGCCATCGGGGCTAAAAACCAGACTGAGTACGCCCTTGGTATGCTCCATGGAGGAAAAGAGATTCGCTCCCGTAATCAGATCCCAGATTTGAACGCGACGATCCAAGCCAGCAGTAGCTAACCATCTTCCATCCGGGCTGAAGGCCACTGCAGAAATCCAATTGGCATGACCTGCCAGCTCATGCAGCAAACTCCAATTTTTGGTTTCCCAAATCCGAGTCGTGCCATCAAAACTGCCTGAAGCGAGATAATTTCCATCTGGACTAAAGGCGACACTGAAAATTTCGTGCTTATGTCCAGATAATTTGCCCTCGCCCGGAACCGACTGTGCGGGCACCCAAAGGGCTTGGGCCGGCCCCGTCCAGAGCAAAAGCCCAACAAGTGCGGCAAGATAGCGCTTCAACACTTGATGTTCCTCTCCGTCAATTTTTAATCATTGTACCCCAGGTTTAATGAGGTTCGTGGACGGCATTGGGTTCATCACTGCTGGGAAAAGCCTGGTAAAAAAGCAAGGGGGGGCCAGAAATACTCCCCACGTCATGAGAAACAGGAGAAAGATCAGACACAGTGCGGGTTTGTTTTTGTGCATCAATTAAACGTTGGGTGGCCAAATCATAATTTTGATAGGCCTCGTTGCCAAGGTAATGCATTTCACTCTTCAATAAATCCATGGCCACCAAAAAAACATGGGGTCCAGTAAAATCGATTTTATCGTAATCTGCCTCTTTGGGACGGCCGGCCTGAACCATGCGACGGTTATATTCATGTGCAATAACGCCATGCCCAGAAATAAACTGAAAGATTGATTCCGCTGTTTTCAAACTCTCTGATTGAATACCTGGAATATTCCGCGAGATCAGGTGTAAAAGCTGCCAATTTCGAGGAATTCCACCATTCGACTGCACATCCAATGCTTTCAGATTCTGGCTTAAATAAGCATGAATCTTCAGCAAATCGTCCCAAGCTGCAGACTCACGAATTTCTTGAAACTGCTTGAGAACTCCCCGTTCCTTCAGAACAAGAATTAAAAAATTATGTAATTTTTCTCTTTGGCTAGAATTCTGATAAAAGGTAGTGAAATCAGGACTTTCAATTTCAATCCCAATTGCTCCACGTCCATCATATTTATTATCATCCCAAGCATCCCCTGTGGGATAAGCTGTCACACGCGGAATATCTCCGCCATGGCTTAAATCCCCACGGGTCATCTTGACCAATTGCGCTTGAGCCCCACTCTCTGTCTGGGCAATATTGCCTGTCAAAAAATAGTTTGAAACATTTTTATAGGCATGCGGACGTTCAACGACTCTGCCACGTTGCATGCGACGCAAAAAAGCAGAAAGTGTATAGAGGGGAATATCTGTTCGTTTATTGGCTGTCCAGTGCAAAACAACTTGTGTCGGAGGTTTTTTCTCATTCAGATCAAAACTTTGGCGAAAAGGATAGTGAAAGTTTTCTACAAAATGTTGATAGGCTTGGGGAGAAAAAATATGAAAACGCTCATTGACCTTTTGCAAATGGGGAAGCAAATCCTTAAACCCAATCACACCGGCTTCTCGTTCAGCATCATTCACTCCCACCACCTTCGAGGGAATCAAACGAAAATTGGATTCCTGCTTTGCGCTGGCACTTAACCAGTTTTCAGTGTCTTCATGCGCTGAAGCAGGTAAAGTGCTTCCCAAAGTACTTATGGCCAATACCATACTCAGAATAATTTTCGCTTGACACATAGGCAGATTCTCACTTTGCAGCTCATTTTCAAGGGAAAAATTAAATTTTGATAAATAACCCTATCTTAAGAATATAACAAATAGCTTGATTTTGAATATGTGATCGTCAATGTATGTGGATAAAACGCACTATTGAGTGGATTTTTGCGCGCCGAAAGTGCCACAATAGATGAAAAGTCAGGAATGGGGAATGCACGGCTTGAGCACTAATAAACTTTGTCTTCTGGGACTGAGTCTCTTCAGTCTTGCCAGTTGCCTGGATCCTGTGATTGAAAACCAACCGCTAACTGCAGAGCCCATTTCAGCAAGTTCAGCCACACTCGTTCCGCAAGCAGCGGGAACAAAAGTTCAACTGACCGGCATTGTCAAAAACGCGAAAACGCAAGCCTTGCTTGCGGGTGTCAAGGTCCGTCTGAATACGCTTGAAACCCAAACCGATCAAACAGGATTTTTTGCTTTTGAAAACCTTGAAATCGGCGAAATGAAATTGATTGCTGAAGCACCAGGCTACCAACCTCAGGCAGTGACGGTTGCCCTGAAATCGTCAAAACAGGTTCAGGATCTCGCCCTGGAAGCCCAGCCACTTCCAAACGGTGAAAATCCATCTACCCTCACGCCACAAGCCTCCAGCACCCCCTATTTTTTACCTCCAGACACGCTCTCCTCACCCAGCCCCACCCCAGTCCCTGACGCGACTCTCCAGCCTCAAGCCTCAGGCCTCCCCTCGCCCACTCCTGAAGCAACAGTTTCAGCCACTCCCCTCCCCACCCCCAGCCCAACGGCCACCCCCCTGTATGATCCTGCTCTGGATGAAGCAAAAGGTACCGATATCTTTCTCAAACGCAAACCCACGGGCATTGAGCTCAATTTCATGTTGTTTAAATTAAGTGGCGCACCGATCGTCTGGAATTGGGGAGTGGTCCAGGTAGAGTATTATCTGGCACAATCTGTAATAACAAATGGCAGCAGTGCAGCAGGTGAACTGATCACTTCTGGCAAATCTGTGCTCACACAAAGCAATGAACCTTTTACCGTACCCTTGGATTCTCAACGCCAGGCCCTCATAGGTGAAACGGTCTTTATAAACTATACCCTCACCCTCCCAAACACCCAGCAATTAAGCTATCAAAAAGAAGTCAAAGTAAACCTCTGAGGCTCAATAAAATCTGAGCGCCAATAAAAAAGGCCAGTTGAAAATTCAACTGGCCTTTTTATCAAAGTATACTAATCGATTACGAAAATCACTTTCGATTCACTTAAAAAGGATTTCCGGCTGTCTGCCTGAAGCAATAGCTGAGCATTTTGGCTGGAAAGAACAGCATCTACACGGGTCTTGCCACCTGCTTGATTGGCACGAATCACCAAGGGATTCTTACCTACACGGCTGCTGGATTTGGCTTCACTCATTGAACGCATATAGCCAACAATGCCAATGTTTACAACCATGTCGGGGTCAATCGGACGATCTCCGATATACACTTCTTTGCCATTTGCATCCATAATCATGGGGCTCATACCAGGGGCCACGCCCAAACCTTTGCAATCGATAATCACGCCGGTATAGCCTGTGCCACTATAATCTGGGGTACTGGGTTCTATCGGGGGCTCAGGGGTTCTCACCACGGTCGGTTCAGGCGTTTTGGCGGGTGTGGGGTGGTTGACTTGGTGATCTTTTAATACGGTGGGCTGAACCACAGAAGACAGGCTGTTGCGGCCATACATGCCCAACATCATATCCACTTCAACGCTTCCGTCAGACAGATACCGGGTATCGCCAATTTTTGCGCCTTTGATCAAAGCAGAAACCTGGGTGCGAATCGTATCGCTTTCAGTTACAAAATCTTTTACGATGGTTTCAGAATCTACACGTACCCCATTTATCAACTCGGCTAACTGTCTGTAACCATCAGCGACAGCAGCACGACGTGCCATCAATCTTTTTTGGGCAGCACTGCCTTTGGCAGGGGGAGCCCCCGAACCCGTAACCTTCATGGAGCCATTGGTCCAATCAATCGTGCCTGCCCCCATGGTTTGAATGGCCTGGGCCTGAACAGGTTGCGTGAGCGAAAGTGAATAACTTAAACTACCCGTTGCCAGGGCAGTGGCCAACATCAGTCTGACCAGGAATTTTGAATTTTTCACAGATTTTGCCTCCTCGATATAGCTTTCGTAAGTGTTAATTTCATCACTTTAATACAAAAGATGAATTCGTGCGAATAAAAGTTCCCAAACGCTCATTTAAACCTCAACGGTTTCGAGTTGAAGTTCTGCTTGAAACGGCTGAAGCGAAAGCCGGGCTGTCGCATAATAAAAATCATCGTGCCCAAACAAAGATTTAAGAATTTCTTCGGGCTTCAAGCTGTCTGTGCCTGCAATTTGCATTTCCATACGCAGAAAGAGCTGATCTGTTTCCCAATCCAATTGAGAAAGCATGCTTGCTAAGTCTTCAGAATCCATTATTTCAATTTTGCCAAGCAAAGGCCGAATATCCACTTCGCGGACGCGATCCCGCCGTTTTCGGGTAACCCATAAATGCTCGCTTTCCAAAATTGCCTGAATGCGCTTTGCTAAGGTTTCTAGCAAATGATCTTCGCGTACTTGCATCAAACCCATCAGCGTAGATTTTTGAATCCCTACCAGATAGGTAGCGCCATTGATCCGTTTTGCCAAATCTTTATTGTTGTTTTCTACCTTTTCAATCGAGAGAAATTGAATCCCCTCAGGACAGACGGCATTTAAACGCTCAAGCACTTGATTGACAGGCAAATCTTCAACCAATTGAAAATCAAGATACTCCCCAAAACTGGGAACCCCCAAACTTAAAGCAGGTGCGAAAACCATCACGGGTTTGGGGTGATAACCTTGCGAATAATAAGCCTCAAGATTCGCCCTGCGAATGATTCTTGGCAAGGATCGAATCAAATCAGAATGGCTTACAAATTGTGCCCTTTTTAATTTTGTATACAAAGCCCGATAGGTAAAGGGTTCTGACTGTTCAAACTTCTCTAATTTGGGCGCTCTCACCTGCCCAACCTCAGGTGTTTCAAGAACTTCGCGTTTTTCAAGCGCCCCCAATTTTACAAGATACTCTCCCCGCTCTTCTCGCATCTGCTTCATATCACAGGCAATTCCACAGGAATAACAGATCAATTTGCGTTGATCCGCTTCATGATCAGCAAGATTGGTAGAATGTACCTTTGCAGTAAAAGGTTTGCCACAGGGGGGAGAAAGCCGATCTTTGAGCGCTCGTTTATATTCTTGAATAATAAATTTAGGCTCAACACCTACATGGATATGTCCCCAGGGCAATTGAGAATCAAGCGGGAGAGTTCGCAAATAGGTATATTTATCGATCCCGGCTTCCTCAATGGCCGCCATCCAATCATCAAACTTCAAAAAGTTTCCCCAACCGTCCAAACGGGCCCCTTTTCTCCAGGCGCCCTCAATTACAGCTCCTACTTTTCGATCCCCACGGGCAATGATGCCCTCGATATGGCTGATTAAAGACTCATGCCACTTGAGACCAATCTGGTATTTTCGTGCCAAGCCCATCAACAGGCCCTGTTTGCGCTGAATTTCAGGCAAATCCATCATTTGGCACCATTGGAAGGGGGTATGTGGTTTGGGCACAAAAGAGGAGATTGAAGCGGTAACATTTACCATCTTCCAATTTTTATAATACTTTTTCGCGATATCCAACATCCGAGCGGCGGTATCAGCAATTCCCACCACATCTTCATCCATTTCAGTGGGCAAGCCAATCATGAAATAGAGTTTCATTTTGCGCCAACCCCGTGCAAAAATATTATGGGCACTCTGGGCAATGTCTTCTTCAGTAATATTTTTATTGATCACATCCCGCATGCGCTGAGTTCCAGCCTCAGGAGCAAAGGTCAGACTGGTATTGCGAACATCTGCAATTTCATCCAGCAAATCCCCGGTTAAACCATAAGCCCGCAGCGAAGAGACCGAAAGTGAAACACGCTTCTGTTTCAGTTTCTCCATCAAATTTTTTACCAAGGGTGAAACACAGCTGAAGTCAGCTGTAGAAAGCGAGGTCAGACTGCTCTCATCATACCCAGCTTTTTCAATGCTGCTTAAAACACTGCTGATAATCTGATCAGGATCCCGTTCGCGAACCGGACGGTAAATGATCCCTGCCTGACAAAAACGACAACCCTCCGTACAGCCTCTGGCAATCTCCATGGTGGTGCGATCAAAAACGGCTTCCGTCAAGGGCACAGGTGAATCATCGGGATAGGGATAGTCGTTGATATTTTCAATAATATTGCGCTTCACGAGGGCAGGAACGCCCTCATAAAGTGGCTGATCGACAACGGTCAGGCCAGTAAATTCCTCTTCCCGTGTCGCGTAGAGTGCAGGACAATAAATCCCCCCCAGTTGCGAAAGGGCAATTAAAATTTCAGTTTTAGATTTTCCTGCATCCCGCAGTGCAACATAGGTTCTTGCCAGTTTGATAAAGATTTCTTCGCCATCGCCAATGACAAAGGCATCAATAAAACGTGACATGGGTTCTGGATTCATGGCACAAGGCCCCCCCGCAATGATCAATGGCTGACGGGTATCGCGATCAGCTGCCAAAATGGGGATTCCACTCAGATCCAACATGGTGAGGACATTGGTAAAGGTCATTTCATATTGTAAAGAAAAGCCCAAAATATCAAAGGCATTGAGAGGTTTTACATTTTCCATACTGTAAATCGGCAATTGCCGATCACGTAATTCCTTCTCCATGTCAAACCAGGGAGTATAAGCCCGTTCAGCCAAAATATCGGGTTCTTTGTTTAAAATTGAATAGAGAATTTTCATGCCCATATGGGACATGCCTATTTCGTAAAGATCTGGAAAGGAAAGGCCAATGCGCACAGGCGTTTCTGCCCAATCCTTAACAATGGATTGATATTCTCCCCCCAGATAGCGTCCGGGTTTCTCTACTTGGGTAATAAAATCTTGATACGGGTGTTTCATTCGAAGCATGCTCTCCAAAAATTCAAACAATAGATTCGCGGATCGTTTCTGTAATTGTACCGCAGAGCAGCTTGTATTGACTGAAAACGAAGTTCAGACAGGATCTTTCAGGCATGGGAATAATTCAAAAAAATTCCCAGCCACTGCGACAGGCATCAAGCGCTTCACAATAATCCAGAAAATCTTTATAAAAGGAGTGATGGGCCAAGGTTGCACTGTCCCCCACCACCACAAGCTTTTTCTTCGCGCGCGTCATCGCCACATTCATGCGTCGGGTATCTTTTAAAAACCCAATTTCCCCCTGATCATTGCTTCTTACCAGAGAGATATAGATCAGATCCCGCTCTTGGCCTTGAAATCCATCCACCGTGTCAATGCTGATTTGAAAGAATTCTTGGATCTCAGGTCTTTTCTCTAGCAAGGACTGCAATAGATTTACCTGTTCGCGATAGGGTGAGATAATTCCCAGAGTTAATCTCTCTGCTTCAGTTTCAAGACGCGGCAAGCCCTCGCCCAACTGAAACAAATGTTTGATCAGCAATTCAGCTTCTCCAGAGTTTGAAAGGCTACGTGTTTCTGGGTTCATTTCCTCCTCATGCCCACACCCCGCTGTGTCCAGAAACTCAAGCGGACGAGAAATCCAAGCCTGCTCTGAATTCTCGGGCAAAGTTCGTTCTGCAACCAGTGGATCTGCAAGCAGTTGTCCCTGATAGAACTCCTGACTTGAAAATCCCATGATCTCTTCATGCATGCGGTATTGAATATTTAAGAGTGCAGCAGCCTGGGGATGTTCTTCAATACAGATTTCAAACAAAGTCCGATTAAACCCTCCCGCCAAAGCCCTTTGCGATTTTACGGTGGGCGGCAATTGACAATGATCGCCAGCAAGAACAACTCGTCGCGCCCTTTGAATGGGAATCAAACTCCCACCCAACAGGGCCTGAGCCGCTTCATCGATAAAAACAGTATTGAAGTGTCTTTTCCACAAAACCTCATAGGAGGCCCCTACCAAAGTGCAGAGAATGGCTTGAGAGCGATCTAAAATATGGTTCACTATGCCCTGTTCCATTTCACGGGCCTGGGCCAACATCTTTCGTGCGTCCTGTAATTCTTCTCTGCGTTGAGCACGTTCTGCTGGCCCAAAATTGCGTTTAAAGCGCAGCGCCCTTTGACGCAAAAGCCGCGCTTCTTTTCTTAAAAGTTCAAGTGCTGGATATCCAGGATGCTGACTTATTTGCTGCTCAAGGGTAAAGGCCAGAATCTCTTCTGACATTCTGGCTGGATGCCCGAGACGCACGACAGAAACTCCAGCCTGAGACAATTTCAAACAGAGAAGATCCGTGGCCGTATTGCTGGGTGCTGAGACCAGAACCTGCTCCTCCAATTTCAATACCGCTGAAATAGCAGCAATCAGCGTTGTGGTCTTTCCCGTACCCGGTGGGCCGTGTATCAAGGCCAAATCTTCAGCTTCCAATACTTTTTGCACGGCAGCGGTTTGGGCTGGATTCAGGCTCGGATCGGCAAATTGACTGCGGGGATAGGCGATGGGCGAAACGACTCCAAACAAGACTTCGCGCAGCTGTTTGAGGGGTGATTTTTGCGCGCCAATCAGACGTTCAACGGCTCTTCTCATTTCTCGATAGGTCGTTTCATCGTAACAGAGGTCAAGTCCCAATTTGCCATCGTCTAACCAATCCGGCAATTCTTCGCCAGAGTAGACCCATTTTAATTTATTTTTACTCACTGAACTTGCAACCCCTGTCAACGGGGTTTGCTGGGTATGTGTCTGACTGAAAAGCGCCAAAATCTGGCCATTTTGAAAACTGTGGGGCTTGTCCAATTCTGTGGTGCGTTCCAATTCCAAAACTAAATTTTGCCCAAAGCCTATCTCTGTATGTTTAATAACAACGGGATACCAACAGGTTCCCTGGGCTTTTCGCAGTTTGAGCGGGGTTTCAAGAACCTGTTTTTGATAGGCCTCTTTTTCAGTTGATTCTTCAATCTTTAAGAGCTGAAGCCATTCACTCAACAAATCTTCGGGATGCATTTTGAACTCCTGTGTAAAACTTTGCAAAGTATAACAGGCCCGATCAGGTCTCAGAAGTCACCCTTTTTGTGTCATTTGTACATCTCTCACACAAAAGCCTGTGTTAGGCTTAAATAGAGATTTTCTGAGCGGATTGAAATCATGAAAAAAAACCATCTTTTGTTTATCGCGGCCTTTGTCTACTTAACGGGAAACCTGGTAAATCTCATTACCCAGGAGTTTAGATTGCAAAAGTATACCGTCTCTCTGGATCAGGAACTCCTGGTCGCACGAAAAGAACAGGAATCACTAAAAACAGCGCTCAAATATTTCAATACCCCTCAAGGCATTGAAGAACTTGCACGTAAGCGTTTGGGATACTACAGTCAAAACGAAATCCCAGTCAAAGTAATTGAGTCAAATCCCAGTCAAGCGACAGATTCTACATCTCCCTGATCTGCGCTGAATTCTGTTCGCTGTGAAAGAGACGGAAGCCCGTCAGAATGGTATACTGGTACCAGTCAAGAATTCAGCCCTTCAGGAAACTGAGTTCTTTGCGCTGAACAAAGCACTGGGCTTGAGATGTAGAAAGGTTTAAGGACTCTGATGGATACCCGCGAAATGATTCAGAGCACAGTAGGTTTTACTGGCAAATGGGAAACCGAACACCGCTTTCGAATTGACCCTTTGACTTACGGATATCTTACCCCTTTAGAAAAAATTGAGATTGAGTTCGGTGGCCTGGTCATCACGTCCAGCCCGCTTACCAATATTGAATGGTGGCACCATTTAATGCCCGCGATGGGATTACCGCCTCATGTCAAAGTTGAACCCGATGAGGTGGAGGATGGTTTTGTAGAACTCAGCGCAGGACGCTTAAAATTGCTTGAGGACGCTGAATTTATTGAGCATCATTTTACCCGTTTGTATACCTATTTATCCCGTGCCATGTCAATGATTGAAAAAACAAACTCTGTGCTTTCGATGGGCATTGGGGTTGATTACTCTGGAACTTTAATCAAACTTCAATCCCGTGTCGTTACTGATCAGGACCTTTTTGTAAGAAATTGCGAAGCCTTTAAAAAGCTCTATTCAAAAATTACAGATATACATGGCAAAGTAGATACCTCTATTCTGCCCCAACCCTCAGATTTTAATGGCCAGGACATCGAAGATATTATTCGGGAATCCAAATTCTATGCCATGAAAGAAGCTGTACGGCTTGAAAGCCTGGATATTTTATCCTATATTATGTCCAAAAAAGGCGGGCAAATTGAGGGCAATGAATACCAATTGCCAAAAGATCGCATGATTTATAAGGTCTTTCCCAACCGCGTGGAATCTCACCGTGCTGGCAATTATATGGGTCAAATTGGCTTTGACAAAGGCATCAAACAAATGCAACAGTTCTTTGCGACCACCCTGGGTGGAGGACGCTGGTAGTTCGCGTCAGTCTTCGCCCGTTGAGAGCAGAAACAGTCCCGCTGTCTGATTTAGTAGGTCTTCAATCGAAGCAAAGGCCAAAGGCATTTCACTGAGCAATTGATTCACCTGCGGATATAAATCTGATGCAGACGGAGCCAAAAACTGTTTGGTTTGCTCACTGAGCGAACCCTGACGTTTAATTTCAGGCAAAGCCAAGAATTTCAAACTCAACTCCACTTTTTCAGCTTCTGAGAACTGATTCCAATCCTGTGCGGGTTGTTTTAACAAGGCCTGCAATTGCTTGAATTCTGGATTTTTTAAACGTAAATTTTTCATTGCAAAGGCTCCTCCTGTTACGAGTTCATACCAGTATAGATGAAAACACTGACAGGAATCGCCCAATGCACACTATGGATGATTACTGATTTGTATTTGGAGGGGATTGAGCAAGATAAACTGCCCAGCTTGAGCAGAAGCCCAGCGCAAAGCTGGAAAAAACGAGGCACTCAAAAGAAAAATGAGTATCAGTTCCAATAAAAAATTAAGCTCCTTATCCAATAACCTTACCATTTGAATCTCTCCTTGAACCCAGCGATAGCCAGATTATAGCTCAAAAATTAAGTTTTGTAAAGTTATATTTCAATAGTTAACATTATCACAGACATTGCCTGTTTGAGCGAGACAAGTCTCGGGTATAAAGAGGAAACGTGAGAGCTTGCTTTCACTTCAGATTCAGATTTTAGAGAGGGCAGTCACAGCAAAATATCCTGATTTCCGCTACAATGAGGAATATCATGAGTGACTGAAGAAAATGAATACCCAAGCAGTAACTGATTCACGAAAGTATTGTTTAAATTGTTTTGCTATCATTGCAGGCAATCTTACTCAGTGTACCCAGTGCCAATATCCTCAACCGCTTGAATACGACAAGCGATTTTTAAAACCGCAATATAGATTGTACCGTCAGTATTATATAGGCAGGGTTTTGGGCTGCGGTGGCTTCGGAATTACTTATCTGGCCTATGATCGCAACCTGGGTACCCGCGTAGCCATCAAAGAATATTTCCCAACAGGCTTCGCAACCCGAGCAGAAGACGGCTTAACGGTCATCCCTGCTTCTGGGCAAGAGGGGGAACTTTTTCGCGCAGGTAAAGAAAAATTTATTGCAGAAGCGCGTTTATTGGCAACCTTGAGAAGCCATAATATTATTACAATCCGACATTTTTTCGAAGACTGTAATACGGCTTATTTCGTCATGGAGTATCTTGAAGGGGAGACGCTTGAAGATTATTTAACCCGAAAAGGAGGAAAACTTCCTGCCCAAGAGGTTAGAAAACTGCTTTTTCCCTTATTAGATGCCCTTGATGAAGTGCATGAACTTAAATCCTATCATCGCGATATCAAACCCGAAAATATTTACATGACCCGAAAAGGGCAGCCCATTCTCTTGGATTTTGGCTCTGCCCGCCAGCAAATTTCGGGAAAGACCGAATCCATGGTATTTCTGTCACCCGGTTACGCACCGCTTGAACAGTATTCTCACAATGGGATTCAAGGGCCCTGGACAGATATCTACGCCTTAGCTGCAACCTATTACAAAGCTGTCACAGGCATTACCCCACCAACCCCTCAAGAAAGATTGGCATCAGATTCTCTGCTTCCGCCCCAGGCTTTGGGTATTGAAATGCCGCCTCAAGAAGAACAGTGGCTCATGAAGGGGTTGGGCATAAAATGGAGCTCGCGGCCTGAAAGCACAACTGAATGGCGAATGATGCTCGAAGGTCGCCCCGAAGATGAAGAATTCAGAAAGCGAAAAGAGCAAGAAGAAACCTTTGTTAAATTGGCCATTTTACCCAAATTGGTTGATAAACTCTTAACACCTGCTGAAGAGCAAGAAGTCTATGAGGCAGCCACGTATATGAATATTGACAACGAGCGCGTACATTTCTTGATTGACCGTGCACTTGAAAAAACGGGATCTTTACGGGGAGACCCCATTGCCGACAAATTTGTACAAG